>NZ_CAJPHE010000015.1:0-201623 GCF_905339875.1 Burkholderia sp. BCC1998 | reverse complement strand
CGGTATTTCCGTACGGCCGGAGCGCGTGCACGTATCGCGCGACAAGCCGGGCTCGCATCACAACTGGGCGCGCGGCGTGGTGACCGACATCGCGTACATGGGTGCCTACTCGCTGTATCACGTGCGTTTGCCGAGCGGCAAGACGGTCGTGTCGAACCTGTCGAGTTCGCACCTGATGCACGACAGCGCGCCGGCGTGGAACGACGACGTGTTCGTGTCGTGGTCGCCGGCCAGCGGCGTCGTGCTGACGCAGTGAGGACGACATGATGAGAACTTCCGCCTCCACTCCGTCCGCGCCGGTTTCGAACGGCGCCACCGCAACTACACAGGCTTCAAAGCGCCGCAGTCGCTTCGCCGCGCTGTCGCGCTTCCTGCCGTCGGGCCGCGGCGTCGCGATCGGCGTGCCGTTCCTGTGGCTCGTGATCTTCTTCGCGCTGCCGTTCGTGCTGGTGTTCAAGATCAGCTTCGCCGACCAGGTGATGGGGATCCCCCCGTACACGTCGCTCGTCGAGATCAAGGACGGCGTCGTGCACTTCGCGCTGCAGCTGTCGCACTACGCGTTCCTGCTGCAGGACGACCTGTACATCGCGACCTACCTCAGCTCGCTGAAGATGGCCGCCGTGTCGACGCTGCTGTGCCTGCTGATCGGATTCCCGATGGCGTACTACATCGCACGCTCGGAGCCGGGCCGGCGCAACGTGCTGATGATGGCCGTGATGCTGCCGTTCTGGACGTCGTTCCTGATCCGCGTGTACGCATGGATCGGCATCCTGAAGGATGATGGCCTGCTGAACCACACGCTGATCGCGCTCGGCATCATCCACACGCCGCTGCGCCTCTATCACAGCGACGCGGGCGTCTACATCGGGATGGTCTATTCGTACCTGCCGTTCATGGTGATGCCGCTCTACGCGCACCTCGTGAAGATGGACCTCACGCTGCTCGAGGCAGCGTACGACCTCGGCGCGAAGCCGTGGGTCGCGTTCACGCGCATCACGCTGCCGCTGTCGAAGAACGGGATCATCGCCGGCAGCCTGCTGGTGTTCATCCCGGCAGTCGGCGAGTACGTGATTCCGGAACTGCTCGGCGGCGCCGACACGCTGATGATCGGCCGCGTGATGTGGGATGAATTCTTCAACAACATGGACTGGCCGATGGCGTCCGCGGTGACGGTCGCGATGGTGCTGCTGTTGCTGGTGCCGATGGCGCTGTTCCAGTACTACCAGGTCAAGGAACTGGAGGAAGCGAAATGATCAAGCCGAGCAAACCGCTGTCGACGGGCGTCCTCGCCTTCGGCTTCCTGTTCCTGTACATCCCGATCATCAGCCTGGTCGTGTACTCGTTCAACGAGTCGAAGCTGGTGACGGTGTGGTCGGGCTTCTCGCTCAAGTGGTACGCGGCGCTGTGGCAGGACGACGAACTGCTCACCGCCGCGTGGCTGTCGCTGAAGATCGGCCTCCTGACGGCCACCGCGTCGGTCGTGATCGGCACGTGGGCGGGTTTCGTGCTCGCGCGCTTCGGCCGCTTCAAGGGCTTCACGCTGTACACGGGGATGATCAACGCGCCGCTGGTGATTCCGGAAGTGATCCAGGGCATCTCGCTGTTGCTGCTGTTCGTGGCGCTGGAGCAGATGTTCGGCTGGCCGAAGGGCCGCGGAATGGTGACGATCTGGATCGGTCACGTGATGCTGTGCGTGTCGTACGTGGCGATCATCGTGCAGTCGCGCGTGAAGGAGATGAACAAGTCGCTGGAGGAAGCCGCGCTCGACCTGGGTGCGACGCCGCTGAAGGTGTTCTTCGTGGTGACGCTGCCGCTGATCTCGCAGGCGCTGCTGTCGGGCTGGCTGCTGTCGTTCACGCTGTCGATCGACGACCTGGTGCTGTCGGCGTTCCTGTCGGGGCCGGGCTCGACCACACTGCCGCTGGTGGTGTTCTCGCGCGTGCGGCTCGGGCTGAACCCGGAAATGAACGCACTGGCGACGCTGTTCATCACCGCGGTGACGATCGGCGTGATCGTCGTGAACCAGATGATGATCGCGCGCGAGCGGCGCCGGGTGGCCGACATGAAGGCGGCGTTCGCGGCGGCCTGACGCCCCGCTTCCCTTTTCATCGATAACAAGACCCGCGCGCCGCGAGATGCGGCGCGCGGGCCGATCACAGATTGACCAAGCGCACGACAAGGAGAATCCGCAATGAAGAAGAAACTGATCTGCCTGCTGGTGGCCGGCGCGTTGCCCGGCATCGCGCTGGCCGACTCGACCTCCGCCGAAATCAAGGCACTGCAGGCGCAGGTCGCCGCGCTGCAGAAGCAGATGAAGGCCATGCAGGCGCAACTCGCCGCGAAGCCGGGCGGCACCCCGGTCGCGCAGGCCGGCGCGACGACCGCGGCTAAGCCGGTGATCGTGGCCGCCGACCCGTCGTCGCCGGACTACGGCAAGGCTCAAGCCACGCTGACCAACGACGAAGTCAGTGAAATGAAGCAGCAGATCGCGAACCAGCAGCTGAAGGTCGACTCGCTGACGGACGCGGCCAACACCGGGCCGCTCGCGGGCCTGTCGGTCACCGGCTACATCGACCCGACCTACATCTACAACCGCGCGGCCGGCACGTCGTCGTTCCTGTTCGCGAACCACGAGAACGCGTACAACTACTTCAACAGCACGTTCGGCGATCTCTACCTCGACATCAAGAAGACCTTCGGCGTCGGCCCGATGGCGCCGTCGGCGGAGATCACGCTGATGCCGAACCGCGGCAACGGCATCACGCTGCTGCAGAACTCGCGCGGCTCGATCACCGACAACCTGCTGAACACCGCGGTCGTCAACGTACCGATCACCGCCGAGACGACACTCGTCGCCGGCCTGATCCCGAGCTTCGGCGGCTACGAGGTGCAGCAGTCGAACCAGATGCTCACGCTCACGCACAACCTGCTGTACGATTTCTCGGATCCGGGCAGCTACGTCGGTATCGGCGCGAACTACACGAAGGGCGCCTGGGCGTGGAAGTTCTTCCTCGGCAACGAGCAGTACCGCACGTACGGTTCGGTCACGCAGACGGGCACCAACGCGCTCGGCGATCCGATCTCCACCAGCAACAAGGTGCCGACCTTCACCGCGCGCGCGGACTACACGTGGTCGAGCGCGCTCGACATCGGCGGTTCGTTCAACATCGGGCGGCAGACGCTGGCGAGCGCGATCGACGACCAGGGCAACGTCCACTACGGCCCGGGCGGCGCGGCACCGAGCGCGTACGGTTCGTTCTTCTTCGGCGAACTCGACGCGACCTACACGCTCGCCGACATTCAGTACAACGCCGAAGTCGACTACGGCCGGCAGCAGCATGCGGCGTTCAACGGCGGGCTCGCGCAGTGGTACGGCCTGTCGCTGCTCGCGCACCGCAAGTTCAACGCGCCGGTGGTCGGCCGCATGGGCGTGACGCTGCGCTACGACCTGCTCGCCAACTCGAAGAACGGCGGCGGCGGCGGCGGCATCGCGCTGAACGGCAACGGGATGGATCCGAGCAACGGCTTCGGCGTCGACGCGGACTGCCTCGCGCAGTCGAAGGCCGGCGGCGGCCTGGGCTTCGAGTGCAAGGGCGCGGTGCGCCAGGACGTCGCGCTCGACCTGCTGTTCTATCCGACCCAGCAGATCACCGTGAAGGTCGAATACCGGCACGACTGGGCGAACAACAAGGTGTTCCTGCGCAACGACGGTTCGTACGGCAAGTCCAACGACCTGCTCGCGACGCAGTTCATCTATTCGTTCTGATGCGGGCCGCGCGGGACGCCGTGCCGCGCGCATGGCGTCCCGCATCGTTTCACCCGGCCGGATCGCGGTGCGTCGCGCACCGGCGCCGGCCGTCTTCGACGGAGTCGGTTTGATGACGCAGTCTTTCACCCGCCGCGCCGACGCGCTCGCGCGCGACTCGTACTACGAAGCAACCGCCACGCGCCCCGTGGCCGACGACCCCGTGCTCGAGGATGCGATCGACGTCGACGTGTGCGTGATCGGCGCGGGCTTCGCGGGCCTGTCGACGGCGCTCGATTGCCGTGCGCGCGGGCTGTCGGTCGCCGTGATCGATGCGCATCGGCCCGGCTGGGGCGCATCGGGCCGCAACGGCGGGCAGGCGATCACGGGTTTCGCGAAAGACGAGGTGATCGAGCAGCAGCTCGGCGCCGCCGGCGCACGCGCCGCGTGGTCGCTGTCGCTCGACGGGCTCGCGCTGATCGCCGAGCGGATCGCGCGCCACGGCATCGACTGCGACTTCACGCGCGGCTACCTGACGGTCGCGACCAAGCCGCGCCGCATCGACGACCTGCGCGCCTGGATGGATGCCGCGCGCTCGCGCTGGGGCCATCCGTCGCTGTCGTGGCTCGACACCGGCGAAATCCGCGCGCGCATCGCGTCGCCGCGCTATCTGGCGGGCGTCTACGATCCGCTGTCGGGCCACCTGCATCCGCTCAAGTATTGCCTCGGCCTCGCCGAGGCCGCGCGCCGCGAAGGTGTCGCGCTCCACGCGCACACGCCCGCGCTCGACGTCGTGCGCGGCGCCCGGCCGGTCGTGCGCACGCCGTCGGGCGAGGTGCGCTGCCGCTTCGTCGTGTCGTGCTGCAACGCGGGCCCCGGCGGCATCCTGCCGGCCGCGACCGCCGCGCGCATCGCGCCGATCGCGTCGTACATCATCGCGACCGAACCGCTCGGCCGCGCGCGCGCCGACGCGCTGATCGCGCAGCGCGAAGCCGTGTGCGACAACAACTTCTTCCTCGACTACTTCCGTCTGTCGGCCGACCACCGGATGCTGTTCGGCGGCCGTGCGAACTCCGCGGGCGCGTCGCCCGACACGCTCGCCGACACGATCCGGCAGCGCATGGTCGGCGTGTTCCCGCAGCTCGCCGACGTGCGCGTCGACCACGCGTGGGGCGGCTTCGTCGACGTCACGCGCAACCGCGCGCCGGATTTCGGCGCGCTCGACCCGAACTTCTTCTATGTCCAGGGCTTCAGCGGGCACGGCGTCGCGCTGACCGGCATCGCCGGACGCGCGATCGCCGGCGCGATCGCGGGCGACACGCGCGCGTTCGACCTGTTCGCACAGCTGCGCCACCGGCGCTTTCCCGGCGGCGACGCATGGCGGCAGCCCGCGCTCGAACTCGGGATACTGTATCACCGCGTGCGCGAGCTGTTCTGAGCCCCTTTCATTCGTTTTCCTGATCATGCAGACATTCGCCAACCAGCCGCACGTCGCGTCGTACTACGCGGCGACCGCCAACGATACGACCCGCCATGCGCCGCTCGCCGGCGCGACCGACGCCGACGTGTGCGTGATCGGCGCGGGCCTCACCGGCTTGTCCGCCGCGCTCAACCTCGCCGAGCGCGGCCATTCGGTGACGGTACTCGAGGCGTCGCGGGTCGGATGGGCGGCGAGCGGGCGCAACGGCGGCCAGCTGATCGGCGGCTTTGCATGCGACATCGACACGTTCGGCAACTTCATGCCGGAAGGCGACGTGAAGCGGATCTGGGACATGGGGCTCGAAACGCTGTCGCTCGTGAAGTCGCGCATCGCGAAGCACGACATCGACTGCGCGCTCGTGCCCGGCTACCTGACCGCCGCGAACAGCGAGCGCGACGCGGATGCGCTGAAACGCTGGCGCGACGAGGCCGCGAAGCGCTTCGGCTACGACCGCTTTCATTTCGTCGAAGCGGACGAACTCGGCGACTACGTGCAATCGGCGCGCTATCGCGGCGGCCTGTACGACCCCGACAGCGGCCACCTGCATCCGCTGAACTACACGCTCGGGCTCGCGCGCGCGGCCGCCGACGCGGGCGTGCGGATCCACGAGGCCAGCTGCGTGACGCGCGTGCGCGACGTGTCGGGCGGCCACGTCGTCGAGACCGGCCAGGGGCAGGTGCGCGCGCGCTTCGTGGTGCTCGCGTGCAACACGTACGTCGGCACGCTCGCGCCCGCGCTGTCGAAGAAGATCATGCCGGTCGGCACCTACGTGATCGCGACCGAGCCGCTCGGTGCGGCGCGCGCCGCCGCGCTGATGCCCGCGCGCGCGGCGATCTGCGACAGCCGCTTCGTGCTCGACTATTTCCGGCCGGCGCCCGACACGCGGCTCGTGTGGGGCGGCAAGGTCAGCTATTCGACGCGGCCGCCGCGCAATCTCGCCGACGCGATGCGCGCGGACATGCTGAAGACGTTCCCGCAGCTCGCGGACGTGAAGGTCGACTACGCATGGGGCGGCTTCGTCGACATCACGATGAACCGCGCGCCGCACTTCGGGCGCGTCGCGCCGACGCTGTATTTCGCGCAGGGTTTCTCGGGGCACGGCGTGAACACGACCGCGCTCGCGGGCAAGCTGATCGCCGAGGCGATCGACGGCCAGGCGAGCCGCTTCGACCTGTTCGGCAAGATCCGGCATCGCGACTTCCCCGGCGGCGCGACGCTGCGCACGCCGGCGCTGGTGCTCGCGATGAGCTGGTACCGGCTGCTCGACGCGTTCGGCATGCATTGAGCGGCGGCGCACGGCACGACGCACGCGACGTACCGGCCACGCAAAACGGCCGCGCAAGCGCGGCCGTTTCATCGAATCCCGCGGCTTCGGCACGGCATGCAGGCGACCTTGCCTGCCCGACGCGCCGAAGCCGTGGTCCGCGCGCCGGTCAGTCGGTCCCGTACTTCGGCGAACGCGGCCCGTACAGCAGCCCGTTCGGCGGCCCCGCGGACAGCAGCCTGCTGCTCGTCAAACCGGCCACATCGTGCGCTTCGTCGGTCAGCGAATGCGCGACCTGCTTGACGGCCGCCTGCACCAGCATCCCGACGACCCCGAACGCGTTGACGCTCATGTTGTTGCCGACTTCCTTGCCGGTCGCACGGCCCTCGCCCTGCCACAGCACGTCGCCGGTCTTCAGGTCGACGAGCTTCGCCGACGCCGCGACCACCGTCGTGCTGTCCACCACCTGGTAGACGGAGCCGTATTGCGTGATCTTCGCGTACAGCGCGGCGTCCGCGCCGAAGATTTCGCGCAGCTTCGCCGGCGACGTGCCCTGGATTTCCGCGGCGTTCGTGAGGCCGTTCTGCTTGAACGTCTCGTCCATCACCGCGACCGGCACCACGTAGTAGCCCGACTCGGCCAGCGGCTGCGTCATCTGCGACAGCACGCCGTAGGTCGCGCCGACATCGGTCGTCTCGTTGAGCGGCGGCAGCACGAGGATCGAGCGCGGCTGGCTCTTCTTGAAGGCCGTGTAGTCGGGGCGTTTGACGGGCTGCGCGCACGCGCTCAACAGCGCGACGATCGACAGCACGGACAGCAGCTTGAATGAAAGTGTCTTGATCATGGCAGGCACGTCACTGTTTGGCGGGAGTCGGATCGGCATTCTTCTGGCCGGCGATCGTCTGGCCGGCAGCCGACGGATTCGCGGCCTTCGCGGCCTTCGCGTCGCCGGCTTTCTTCTTCATCAGGAAATCCATGAACGACGCGGATTCCGGAAAGAGCGCCTTCTCGGCCTGGAATTCCTGCCCCGCCTGCTGTTCGCTGCCGACGCTCGCGTAGAGCATCCCGAGATGCGCATGGAAGCCCGGCGGCGGCGTCTTGCCCTTCGCGCGGATCTCCTGCAGCGCCTTTTCGAGCGCGTCGATCTGCTCCTGCGGGGACTTCTGCCCCTTGAAGTATTCGTACACCTGCGGCTGATAGCCGTTCCATTGATAGAGCGGCGGCGTGGTCGGCGCCGCGCAGCCCGCGAGCAGCATGACGGCCGCCGTCGCCGGCAGCCAGATTCCCCGTTTCATGGTCTTGTCTCTTCTGGTTGATGAATGATTCGTCGCGCCGAACTGCGCACGGCGCCTATTGCGGTGCCTTCAGCGTGCCGGCGTCGACCTGGTCGACGAGGTGGTTCACGGCCTCCTGGATCGCGAGGTCCAGCACCTTGCCGTTGAGCGTCGAGTCGTAACCGGCCGTGCCGCCGAAGCCGATCACTTCGCGGTTCGACAGGCTGAACTCGCCCGCGCCCTGGCTGGACGCGACGACTTCCGACGTCGTCGTGTCGACGATGTTCAGGTTGACCTTCGCGTACGCGACTTGCGTCTTGCCGCGGCCGAGAATGCCGAACAGCTGGTGATCGCCGACGTCCTTGCGGCCGAACTCGGTCACGTCGCCGGTCACGACGTAGTTCGCGCCCTTCACCGCCTGCGCCTTCTTCATGAAGCCGGCTTCCTGCTTGATCTCGTCGAGGTTCTCGCGGTCGAGCACGTTGAAGCGGCGGCTCTGCTGCAGGCGCGTAACGAGGATCGTCTTCGCCTGTCCGCCGAGGCGGTCGATGCCGTCCGAGAAGATGCCGCGCATGTAGCTCGAGCGGTTGTCGAACTTGCCGACCGCGATCGCGACGGGCTTGCCCGCGTACGGCTTCTGCGCGCTGCTCACGGCCGGCACGTCGAGCGTGCGCGACGATTCGGTCGCGCAGCCGGACAGCGCCGCGACGAGCGCCGCCGCCACGAGAACGGTGCGTCGTGTCTGATTGTTCACTGCGGGTCTCCTTACGTGAAAAGATTGCCCGGAACGGGCTCGCCGGCTTGCCGACAAACCGGCGGTCGATGCGATGATCGAAGCGGCCGGGGCGCGCATCGGCGCGCGCGCGACTTCATCGTCCGGACGGCGATGGAGATGGCGGCATGCGAAGGGAAAGTGCGCGCAACGGACGTGTTGCGGCGAGACGCGAACGCGCGGCGCATGGATCGACGACCCCGCTTGCGCCGGCTACCGCGTGATTCTGGTTACTGCGCTGTTGATCGCGCATGATCGGCCCCGTATATGATTTTGGCCGATCATACCAAGTCTGATTATCGAGACGGGATTTCTTTAGAAGAATTGACGATCTTTACAAATCGCCGCGGATCCATGGTGCGTCACACGCCAGCGGAGCGTGCGCGGGACGCCCGCGCCGGCCCGCGAGCCGGCGCGCCGCTGGCGGTCAGTCGGCCGCCGTCTGCCGCATCGTCACGAACTCCTCGGCCGCGGTCGGGTGAATGCCGATCGTGTCGTCGAATTGCGCCTTCGTCGCGCCCGCGCGAATCGCGATCGCGATGCCCTGGATGATCTCGCCCGCGTCGCGGCCGACCATGTGCGCGCCGATCACGCGCTGGCTGTCCCGCGCGACCACCAGCTTCATCAGCGTGCGCTCGTCGCGGCCCGACAGCGTGTGGCGCAGCGCCTTGAAGGACGTGCGGTAGATGTCGACTTCACCGTGCACGCGACGCGCATCGGCCTCGGTAAGGCCGACCGTCGCGACCTCCGGCTGGCTGAACACGGCCGACGGGACGTAATCGTGATCGGCCGCGACGCGCGCGCCGCCGAACAGCGTGCGCGCGAGCAGCGCGCCGTCGCGCGTCGCCACCGGCGTGAGCTGCGGCCGCGACGTGACGTCGCCGAGCGCATGGATCGAAGGCACCGACGTCGCCGAATACGCATCGACCGCGATCGCGCCGCGCGCGTCGAGCATGACGCCCGCGCGCTCGAGGCCGAGCCCTTCGACGTTCGGCACGCGGCCGGTCGCATAGAGCACCGCGTCGTACGGCCCGTGCTGCGCGTCGCCGACGTGCACGGAGAGCGTGCCGTCGTCCGCGCGCGCGATCGATTCGACCACCGCGCGCGCGTGGATCGCGACGCCCTGCTTCGTCATTTCGTCGGTGAGGAACTGTCGCACGTCGTCGTCGAAGCCGCGCAGGATCTTCTCGCCGCGATAGAACAGATCGACCTGGCTGCCGAAGCCGTTGAAGATGCCGGCGAACTCGACCGCGATATAGCCGCCGCCGACCACCGCGATGCGCTTGGGGCACGCCGGGAGCGACAGGGCCTCGCGCGACGTAATCGCATGCTCGATGCCGGGACGGTGCGGCAGCGCCGGCCGCGAGCCGGTCGCGATCGCGATGTGGCGCGCGCGGATCGTGCGCTCGCCGATCGCGACCGTATGCGCGTCGACGAGGGTCGCGCGTCCTGCGTGCATCGCGACGCCGGATTGCCGCAGCAGGTCGATGTAGATGTCGCTGAGCCGGTTGATCTCGCGATCCTTCGCGGCGATCAGCGCGGACCAGTCGAGCGTGCCGGCGCCGAAGGTCCAGCCGAAGCCCTTCGCATCCTCGAGTTCGTGCGGATAGTGCGATGCGTAGACGAGCAGCTTCTTCGGAATGCAGCCGCGCAGCACGCAGGTGCCGCCGATCTGCTCCTGTTCCGCTATGCCGACGCGCGCGCCGTATGACGCCGCCATCCGGGCGAGCCTCACGCCGCCGGAGCCGGCCCCGATGACGAACAGGTCGTAGTCGAAATCCATCGCAAGCCCTCATCGCAGTTCGGATGACGGCACGATAGCAAGATTCGGGAATTCGTGCGGAACGTGGCGCCGCAGGACGCGCGCGCCACAAAAAAACGGCGAGAGACGTCGCCTCTCGCCGGTCAAACCGGCTGCCGGGTGTGCCATGCGTCACCGATCGACCACATGCCCGGCCTGCCGGCCGCGCGGCACCGGTCCGCCCGGATGCGCGAACGGCGCACCCGCGGCGGGACCAGCCGCCTTGCTCAGGCCTGCGACGTGTCGCTGCCGTCCGTCGCCTGCGTATCGTCTGCCTGCTGCGGCTGCTCTTCCTTCTTCTCGAGCATGCCTTCGATCGCCTCGGCGCCCTTGAAGCCGGCGACGGCCGCCGCCGCCTTGGTCAGCAGGCCCGCATCCGGATCGACCTTCTCGGCTGCCTCGACGGCTGCCACTGCGCCAGCGATTTCACCCACGGTGTTCAGGATACCCATCGTCATCCCCTTTCAAGAAAATCGTGAGCGCATCGTCCCACGAAAAAAAACCGGCGGACCGTGTTTGTCATCACCGGATACACAAGTTACGCACCAGGCCGGCCGCACGCGAAACGCGCGCCGGAACGACGCCCGCGCGTGCGTTTCGGCACGCGGCGGACCCTGCACGCAGCGTAGCGGAATCGCTTCGCGCGCACTGTCAAAGTATGTTCTGGAATGCCGACGGAACCCTTACGGGCGGCGTGTTCCCGATGGAGCAATCGCTGAATGGTCGTCTGCGCGCAGGAAGGCGCGTGGCGAAAAAAAAGAGGCTCCTTCCTGGAGCCTCTTCGATGCGCGCCGAACCGGGGCCGGCGCACGCGTTGACGATTTTCGTCAGAAGATATTGCGCAGGCCGATCGCGATGCCGGTCTGGTTGCTGCGACCCGGCAGCTCGACGTTCGCCGCGCCGTTCGTCTTGTTGAAGTCGACCGTGCCGTAGACTTCCGTGCGCTTGCTGAGCGCGTATTCGGCGATGCCGACGATCGCGTAGCGGTTGCCGCTCGCGAGCGTGCCGTTCGCGGTCATCGCGTTGCGCATGTGGTCGTAGTAGAACGCGCCCGTCAGCGTCAGCGGCGTGCTGACCTGCCAGCTCACGCCCGCGAACGGACCGTCGTCGATCCGGCCCGTGCCCTTCGCGACCGGGATCGACTGCTGCGCGAGCAGGCTGTCGACGAAACCGGTGTCGTCCTTCGAGCGCAGGTAGCCCGCATAGATCTTCGCCTTGCTGAACGCATACACGACGTTCGCGTGGTAGATCGTCTGCTTGCGTGCGGAGTTGTCGCTGTTCTGCTGCGCGCCGGCCGCGATGCTGAGCGGGCCCGTCACGTACGACAGCGACACGCCCCATGCATTGCCCTTGCCGAGCGAGCCCGGGATCTGGCCCGAGAAGCCGCCCGCGCCGGTCGATTCGTAGTTGGTGCCCGTCGAGTACATCGCCTTCGCGGTCAGGCCCGCGAACGTGCCCGTGTACTTGATCTGGTTGTCCGCATACAGGCCGCCGCCGAGTGCGACCGGCAGCCATGCATTTTCGAGGTAGTTGCCGACCGTCAGCGGATCGTAGGTGTCCGACAGCAGGTCGAACAGCGGCGTCTTCTGGCGGCCGAGGGTCACCGTGCCGTACGGGCTGTCCAGGCCGACGTATGCCGCACGGTTGAACAGGCGGCCGCTGTCGGCGAATGCGCCGTTCTGCAGGTTCACGCCGCTTTCGAGCTTGAACACGGCCTTCAGGCCGCTGCCGAGGTCTTCCGTGCCGTAGATGCCGAAGCGGCTGTTGGTGATCGCGCCGTTGGACATCGACAGCAGGCCGTCGTTCTTGGCGTTCGCGTTGGTCAGGTAGCGAACGCTGACGTCGGCGACGCCCCACAGCGTGACCGAGCTTTGTGCTGCTGCGTACTGGCTGGCGAAGGCCAGCACTGCGCCCCCTGCGATGGCTGCGAGCCGGGTGGTCTGCTTCATGAGCTTTCCTTTTTGTAGGTGTCTCCATTCATGGCCGGCCGCGTGCGCAGCCGGGTGGCGATCGCGGACGCTCATGGCGCGCGCGATGTGGGCTGAATCATAAGACCAGTGCGCACGCTGAAAGAAATTGAAACGCGCGGCCGCGCGCGATTGTCGCCCTGGAACAACGTTTCCCGCGCCGGGCTTGCCTGTCGCGCGACGGATGCGGGTCGCGGCGATGGCGGGACGAAGGCTGGCGCTGTAAGGCGCGGCCGGAGCAACCGGTTTGCGCTGGGGCAGCGTGGCGGAGGGTGGCGCGATGAGCCGGTGATTCGGTCACGCGGCGGACCGGCGGGCCGCATGCCGGCGGCCCTGCGCGCGTCAGGCCGGCCGCGGCGTCCCGCCGTCGGGGTTGCTGCTGTCGCTGCCGTTGCTGCCGCGAACTTCGGCGCCCCCGTTGCCGGCCGCCCCATCGCCACTGTCGCGCCCACCGCCCGCGCGCCGCCGCGCCCGCCGCACGATCTCCGCGAACGCACCGGCGAGCAACAACACGGCGCCCCACAGCGCGACGTCCGGCATGAGCCGCGTCACGAGGCCGCCGACCACCGCGCCGGCCAGGAAGCAGAAGCTGATCGTCGCGAGCAGCGCCGAATCGTGCAGCGCGCCCGCGTCGTAGCGGGGAATCAGCCCGACGAACAGCTTCTGCGCGGCGCGCCGCAGGTTGCCGGTCGTCATCACCGACGTGTACGACAGCTCCTCGAGATGAGTAAACGACAGCGTCTGCAGTGTCGCGACGAACGAGATCCCCGGAATCAGCCACGCGCTCGACGCGCCGACGAGCCCGCTCGCGGCGACGCCGAGAAACGCGATCTCGACGATCAGGCTCGCGAACGCGGTGTGCCGCATCCAGCCGCGCTGCGCGGCGAGACCGAGCAGGTGCGCGACGAACACCGCGACCACGAAACCGCCGAGCGGCGGCACGTGATGCAGCGCGGCCGCCCATTCGCCGGCCGACACGTTGATGCCGAGCAGCGCGACGTTGCCGGTCATCGTGTTCGCGAACACGTGGCCGTGACCGACGTACGTGTACGCGTCGAGATAGCCGCCGGACAGCGTGAGCAGCGCGGCGACGGTGAGATTGCGGCTGGCGCCGTCGAGATCCATCAGGCCTCCCGTGAAGAGTCGCGCCAGTATCGCGCACGGGAGGCCGGTTGTGCGCCGCTCACTGGCCGATGCCGGTGAGCCCGATCAGCGCGCCGGCCGCGAGCAGCCACAGCGGATGGATGCGCGTGCGCCACGCGAGCACCGCGCATGCGGCGGTGATGCCCCACTGGATCGCGGTGCGGTTCGACGCTTCCGAGATCAGCACCGCGCTGGCCGCGACGAGCCCGGCCGTGACCGGCATCAGCCCCTGTTGCACGTAGCGGCGCCACGGCCGGTCGCGAAAGCGTTCCCACGCGTGCAGCGCGAGCACCGTGACGATCGACGACGGCCCGAACTTCGCGATCGATGCGACCAGCAGCCCGGCCCAGCCGGCCACATGCCAGCCGACCAGCGGCACGATCATCATGTTCGGCCCCGGCGCGGCCTGCGCGAGCGCGAACAGCGCGGTGAACGCGTGCGCGCTCATCCAGTGGTGCACGTCGACGACCTGCCGCTGCATCTCCGGGAGGATCGTGTTGCCGCCGCCGAATGCGAGCAGCGACAGCTGGCTGAAGATCGTCGCGATCGCGATCAGCGTGTCGCTCATGACCGGCCTCCATCGCGCACGGCGGCGCGCTGCGGTGCCGGCGTCTCGCGGCGCCGCGACGCGAGCCAGATGCTCACGGGCGTCAGCACCAGCATCGCGCTCAGGAGCGGGATGCGCAGCACCGCGATCGCGGCGAATGCGAGGGCCGCGATGCCGACCGCGGTGCGCGGCGCGTGCAGCAGCGGCTTCGCGACCTTCACGGCCATCGCGACGAGCAGGCCCGCTGCCGCGGCGGCGAGCCCGCCGAACAGGTGCTGCACGCGCGGATCGCCCTGCGTCTTCGCATACAGCACACCGAGCCCGACGACCACGAGCGTCGGGCCCGCGATCAGCCCGAGAATGCCGGCGAACGCGCCCGCGACGCCGCGAAAGCGCATGCCGACGGCGACCGACAGGTTGATCACGTTGCCGCCCGGCAGGAACTGGCACAGCCCGAGCAGATCGGTGAATTCGTCGGCGGTGAGCCATTTGCGGTCGTCGACGATCGTGCGCCGCGCGAACGGCAGCGCGCCGCCGAACGACATCAGGCCGAGCGACAGGAAGCCGGTGAACAGCTCGGCGAGGCCGACCCGGCGTGGAGGCGCGGCAGGCGGCGGAGAAACGGATTGCATGGGGCTCCTCATCAAACGATGCCCCGAGGTTACCGCCGTGCGGCACGCCGGCAAAACGATTTTATCGGCGCGTCCTTGTGATCTAGAATCACAAGCATGGCACGCGATCTCCCGCCCTTTTCCGCGCTTCGGGCCTTTGAAGCAGCGGCACGACATGAAAGCTTCAGCGCCGCCGGCGACGAGCTGCATGTGACTCATGGTGCCATCAGCCGGCAGATCGCCGGGTTCGAGGCGTGGCTCGGCAAGCCGGTGTTCCACCGCTACGGCAAGCGCGTGAAGCTCACCGACGAAGGCCGCCGCTACCTGGATACCGTCCGCGCCGCGTTCGACAGCATCGCGCTCGCCACCGAGCAACTGCGCAACACCGGGGCCGCGCGCGTGCTGCGCATCAATGCGCTGCCGACCTTCGCGATGAAATGGCTGCTGCCGCGCCTGTCGCGGTTCCAGCGCGACGTGCCGAACGTCGAGCTGAAGCTGTCCACGTCGAACGCGCCGCTCGATGCGCTCGACGGTTTCGACGTCGCGATCCGCCGCGGCCCCGGTCACTGGCCGAACTGCACGAGCGGCCACTTCCTCGACGAAAGCGTGATTCCGGTCTGCAGCCCCGCGCTGCTCAAGCGCGCGCCGATCACCCGCGCGGACGATCTCGCGCGGCACGTGCTGCTGCATTCGGACACGCGGCCGGAAGGCTGGCGCGACTGGTTCGCGGCGGCCGGCGTGACGATGAAGGGGCGCAAGCGGCAGTCGTTCGACCACTTCTACCTGGCGTTGCAGGCGGCCGTCGACGGGCTGGGCGTCGCGCTCGGCCCGCTGCCGCTGATCGACGACGAGCTCGCGAGCGGGCGTCTCGTGATGCCGCTCGACGGGCCGCGTATCGCGACACGCAGCTACTGGTGGATCGCGCCGCGCGCGCCGGCCGACGATCCGCTGGTCGCGCAGTTCTGCGCGTGGCTGGAAGCGCTGGGGAATGCGAACGGATGACGCGCGCCGCGTCGCCGCTACCCGATCGAAACGACGCGGCGTGCCACCTCACGTCCCCGTCCGCGTTGCAGGAATGAAACCGATCCGCGCGCAACGCCCGCGATTCCCCTGCGGAATCGATGTCGCGCGCCCCTGCGTTTCACCGTCGTGCCCGCCACCGCACGTGAGGCCTGGCATGCGGCCGACCGGCCCACCGCCGCGCGTTTCAGCGCTGAAACATTTTCGCGTGCGCCACCTTGCACCGGCGTCACGCGACCCCCGCCGAGCCCCTGTTTGCGCGAAAGTCCGCGTGCTGGCCCGTTGCTTGCTGATGCAGCCGTGCAGACGACGAACCCTGCACGGGCGAACGACCCGATGCAGGTGACAAACATTCATCCAGCGGGTCGGGGGAAATCATGTCGAAACTCATATCGGCCGTCACACGGCTGCTGTCCTGCATCACTGCCGCTGTTGCGCACCCGCTGATGCCGACGGCGCGACTTCGCACCGTCGAGATCCGCTGCGCCGACACGGTCCACAACGTCACACGACGTCACGACACCCTGATCCGGTAGGCGAAATCCGCAGCCCCGGCGCGCGCACGCGCGCTACGACGATCATCCGCGCCGTTCGCGCGGGCATTGCCGCCGGCGCCGCGGCTCACACCACCGGCCCCGGCTCCTTTTCCTTGCGCAGGATCGCGTACAGGATGATCGCGCCGAACGTCGCGGTGCCGATCCCGCCGAGCCCGAAGCCGCCGATCTTCAGCGAGAAGTCGCCGGCGCCGAGCACCAGCGTGACGGCCGCGACGATCAGGTTGCGGTTGTCGGAGAAGTCGACCTTGTTGACGACCCAGATCCGCGCGCCCGTCACCGCGATCAGCCCGAACACGACGATCGACACGCCGCCGAGCACCGGGCCCGGAATCGTCTGGATCACCGCGCCGAACTTCGGCGAGAAGCCCAGCCCGATCGCGATCAGCGCGGCGACCGCGAACACGAGCGTCGAATAGATCCGCGTGACGGCCATCACGCCGATGTTCTCCGCGTAGGTGGTCACGCCGGTGCCGCCGACACTGCCCGACACGATCGTCGCGAGCCCGTCGCCGATGAACGCGCGACCGACGTAGCGGTCGAGGTTGGTGCCCGTCATCGCGCTGACGGCCTTGATGTGGCCGAGGTTCTCCGCGACCAGGATCACCGCGACCGGCGCGAGCATCAGCATCGCGTGCGGATCGAACACCGGCGCGCGGAAGCTCGGCACGCCGAACCACGCGGCATGCGCGACGATCGCGAAATCGACCGGCTTGCCGAGGCCCATCCCGTTGGTCGCGATCGCATAGATCACGTAGGCGATCACCAGCCCGACGAGGATCAGCAGGCGCTGCATCATCCCGCGCGCGAACACCGCGACGCCGCCGACGCACAGCACCGTGACGAGCGCCATCACCGAGTCGAAGGTCGATGCCGACACGCCCTTGACCGCGATCGGCGCGAGGTTCAGCCCGATCACCGCGACCACCGCGCCGGTGACGACGGGCGGCATCAGCGTCTCGATCCAGCGCGTGCCGATGGCCTGCACCAGCGCGCCGAGCGCGACGTACACGACGCCGCACGCGACGATCCCGCCGAGCGCGACCGGGATGTTCGGGTTCGGGCCGCTGCCGCCGTAGCCCGTCACCGCGATCACGAGGCCGATGAACGCGAAGCTCGAGCCGAGGTAGCTCGGCACGCGGCCGCCGACCAGCACGAAGAACAGCAGCGTGCCGATACCCGACATGAAAATGCACAGGTTCGGGTCGAAGCCCATCAGCAGCGGTGCGAGCACGGTCGAGCCGAACATCGCGACGACGTGCTGCACGCCCATCGCGACCATCTGCGGCCACGCGAGGCGTTCGTCGGGGCCGACCACGCGCGAGACCGCGCCGGTCGGTTGCACCCGCCAGCGCGGGAAGTAGGAATCGGACATGGGGTAAAGGGCTCCTGTCGTACGCCGGCTGCGGGACGGTGCGCCGGTCTGGAATCTGGCGCGAGTTTACGGAGCGGAAATGGGGCTGGCAAGCGCGAACCGCCGGCGCGGCGGGCGTGCCTGCCGGGGGGCATCGGAGCGGCGCGACCGCATCGGCGGCGGCCGGCCGGCGCACCGCCCGATGTGAGCGGGCGCTCACATCGCAGCGGACGCGACGCGGATTACGGATTGATGTACTGGAACAGCGACATGTTCTGCAGCTGCGCGTAAGCCTTCTGCGCGCCGCTCAGCGCGTTCTGCACCTGCAGGTACTGGCTGATGGTCGTGACCATGTTGGCGCTCGTCAGGTCCGACAGGTTGCTGGTCGTCTGCAGCGCCGCGGTCTGGTTGACGGTCTGCATCGCCTTGACCTCCTGCTCGCGGCCGCCGACCGACGCCAGCACGGTCGTGACGTTGCGCATCGAGTTGCCGATCTTCGTCGCGGCCGTGCTCAGCGTGTTCGACAGCGCGGCGGTCGCCGTCGGATTGCCGGCGACGGGCGTCTTCAACGCCGTGATCATCGAATCGAGCGTCGAGAACACGTCGACCCCGCTCGCCTGCGGTGCGGGCGTGACCGAAAAGGTGTCGGTAGGCGACGGCGTGCCCGACACGGCGACCTTCATCCCGTTGCCGAGCGCGATCGCGGTGCCCGACGTATAGGCCTGCGCGGGCCCGGGAGTCGGGGGTGAAATCGAGTTGTCGGTCACCGTGTAGGTCGGCGCGGCCGCGGTGCCGCCGAAGGTGATCGTGAACTGATGGCCGTTGGTCGCAGCCGACGGATCCGTCACCGTGACGTTGCCGATGGTGGCCGTGCCGGTGTTGGCCGCGCCGGCCGCCTGGACGGGCGAGTTGCCCAGCGCCTGCACCGACATGAACACCGAGAGGCCCGAGTCGCCCTGCGGCACGCTGCGCGAATCGTCGATCTGCACGGTGCGCGTGCCCGTATCGCCGACATAGCTGATGCTGCCGGCGGCGTCCTTCGTGAACGGCGCCGTCGAATTCTGGTAGCCGGCGAACAGGTAGTTGCCCGCGCCGTCGGTCGAGTTCGCGAGCGACACCAGTTGGTCGCGGTAGCCCTCGAGCTGCGCCGCGAGCGCTGCGCGGTTATTGTCGGCGAGCGAACCGTCGCCGGCGCGCACGATCGTCGACTGGACGCTGCCGAGTACGTTGCCGACGCTCTGCAGCGCCTGGTCCTCGGCCTGCAGCGACGCGAGCGCCGTGCTCTGGTTCGCCGCGTACTGCGACAGCGTGGCCGACGTCATCGACAGCTGCACGGCCTGCGCCGCGCCCAACGGGTTGTCGGCCGGCGTCGACAGGCTCACGCCGCTCGAGATCTGCTGGTAGAGCTGCGCGAGCTGGGCCTGCTGATCGTTCATCTGGCCGACGTTCAGCTGGTAGAACTGGGTCGTGGAAATCCGCATCGTTTCTATCCTCTCGAATCCGCTCAGCTGAACAGGCCCAGCACGGTCTGGAACAGCGAAGCCGCCGTCTGGATCACCTTCGCGTTCGCCTGGTAGAGCTGCTGGTACTGCATCAGGTTCGCGGCTTCCTCGTTCTGGTTCACGCCCGACACCGACTGCTGCGCGGACGTGATCTGGCCGACCAGCGCCGTCTGGGCGGTACTCGACGACTTGAGCTGGCTCGCCGCGTTGCCGATGTTGTTCACGTAGTTCGCATAGGCACCCGTGAGCGTCGTCGTGCCGCCGCCGAGGGTCTTCGCGTTGACGAGCCGCGACAGCGCGAGCGCGTTGCTGCCGTCGCTCGTGCCGCCCGCGTACGGCCCGATCGTGAACGAATCGCCGTCCGACGGTGTGCCCGACAGCGTGACGGTCACGCCGTTCAGCGCACCGGCGGCCGTGCCCGACATCGTCATCGCCGCGCCGGTCGACGGGTCGTACGGCACGGGGTCGGTCGGATTGCTGATCGTCACCGACGTCGGCGGCGTGCCCGGGATCGTCACCGTGGTACCGGCCGGGAAGCCCGACAGCGACTGCGTCGCCGCGTCGTAGGTCAGCTTGGTCGACGGCACCTGATAGCCGGAGGTCACCCCGCTCAGCGCGATCTTGGCGGTGCCGATGTTGGTGCTCGACGCCGACGTGACGGCCGGCGACGCGGCCGCGATCGCCGAGCCGCTCGTCGTCGCGAGGCCGAAGCCCGTCAGCGCGCCGCGCGTCGGCAGCACGGTGAACTGGTCGCCGGCATTCATCGCGCCGGACGAGAACGAGAAGTTCAGCCCGCCGAGCGAGACCGGCATCGGCCCCGCCTTCTGGTCGACCACCGACCCGCTCGCGCGGTCGGTCAGCGTGTAGTTCGTGCCGTCAAACGACAGCGTGTAGTCGCTCGTCGTCGGCTGCGACGCGTTGGCGAACGAGACGGACAGCGCCGCGTTGCCGGTATTGCCCTGGTTCGAATAGACGGTCGGGTTCGCCACCGTGAACAGGTTGCCGCCCGGATTGCCCGCCAGGTCGACGCCGAGCGCGTTCTGCCCGTTGACCTGCGCGGCGAAGCTGGTCGCGAGCGCGCCGAGCTGCGCCTGCGCGGGGTCGAGCGTCTGGCTGCGGAACGCGAGCAGGCCGCCGAGCGTGCCGCCCGACAGCGACGCATCGGGCAGCGCCTGGTTCGGCCCCGGCGGGTTCGCGCCGGCGATGCCCTGCGACACGACGGTCAGCTCGCTCGGATCGGACGACGACGTGACGGTCGCGAGCTGGTAGCTCTTGTCGGCAAGAACGAGCGGCTGGCCGCCCGCGAGGAACACGCTGTAGCCGCTGTCGTTGCGCACCACCTGCACGCCGGCGAGGCTCGACAGGTTCGACACCGCGAGGTCGCGCTGGTCCATCAGCTGGTTCGGCGGCTGCCCCTGGCTGCTCGCTGCCGAGATCTGCTGGTTCAGCTGCGCGATCTGCTTGGTGTACGTGTTGATCTGCGACACGGTGTCGGTGAGCTGCGTATTCACGCTCTGGCGCAGCGCGTCGTACTGCTGGCCGGCCGCGTTGAGCTGGTTCGCGAGGATTTGCGCGTTGCTGACCGCGGTCTGCCGTACCGACGGATCGGACGCGTTGTTCGCGACGTTCTGCAGCCCGGTGAAATAGCCCGTGATTCCGGTCGAGATGCCGGCCGTCGGGCTGCCGACGTAATTGTTCAGCTGCGCGACGAGCGAATACCAGGTCGACAGCGAGCCGCCCTGCGACTGCGCGCTGTTCAGCTGGTCGCTCAGGTACTGGCTGTACTGCCGCTGCACGGTGACGGTATTCACGCCCTGCGGCATGTAGCCGCTCGCCGTGTACTGACCGCTCGCCTCGGCATAGACCGGGCGCTCGACCGAATAGCCGGGCGTCGCGGCGTTGCTGATGTTCTGGCCGGTCGTCGTGAGGCCCCAGAGCGCGGCATTGAGGCCGCTGACACCGAGGTTCATGAGTGAGTTGGACATGCGCGATCCTGATGAGCCGGCCGCGCTGCGGCCGCCGGGTTGCGTGACTCCCGGTATAACGGCCGCGGATCGGAAAAATTGAGGGAAAAATGCGTGCGCGACGCGCGCATGCGCGTCGTCCGGCGAGCGGCCCGGCGCACGCTGCCGGCGCCGGTGCGAAAGCGGCCCAGAACCGGGCCGCGAGCGGATGCGTCAGGCCCGCGCGAGCGAGCGGCGCTTCATCTCGAGCTGCGTGATCAGGCGCTGCAGCGTGTTCTCCGCGCTGCCCGGCAGCGACATGAAGCGAAAGCCGAGCTGGTAGCGGCGCGAGCCGTTCGGCATCTGGGTCGAACGCTGCGACACGAGCTGCAGGTCGAGCGACAGCTTGCCGTGGCCGTTCAGCTCGAGCTCGACGCCCGGCAGCAGCGTGCCGACATCGAGCGCCTCGACGCGCTCGTCGGCGGTCCGCAGGCCGACGCCGCCGAGCGACAGATTATGCACCTCGAACATGAAGCCCTCGCCGTCCGGCAACCGGCCGCGGCACAGGAACGGATCGACGATCGGTGCATCGACGCGGAAATACTCGCGGCGCTGGATGCACATCAGCACGTCGGGGAAATCGGCGACGAACGCGGGCAGCCCCTCGTAGCGCGTCTCGCGCGGCGTGTTCGTGGTGAATTCGACGCGCACGCCTTCCGGCGCGGCCGCGAAGGTGCAATGCGACGCGCCGAGGATGCCGGCGTTCTGCTCGGACAGCGCGCCCCAGTCGAACGTGAACGTGCGCGCGCCGACGTCGACCTCGAGCAGGCGCGTGACGAGCTGGCCGCCCGGGTACTGGACGGTCAGGAAGTCGCCCCGGTTCACGAGGTTGCGCAGCTGCACGCCGATCTCCAGCGGATTGCGGCGGGCGTAGTCGGGCCCGGAATGGCCCGCATCCAGGCTCGGATCGGTCGACGTTTCGATATTCATGGCTAGCCGGTTTTCTTTTCAGGGCGCCCGGGCGACCGGTGCGCAGTAAAACCGGGCCAGAACATGGCCCGGTTACAGGTCTCTCACACTTAGCGGCAGTGCTCACCGAAAGTTTAGATCGAAACGCCGGTATTTTTCGCGCAAACGTTGAAAACCGCGCGCGGCGGGATGCCGGGCACGGTTCGTAAGATTGTAAAAACGGCGGCAGGCGGGGCCGTTGCGGCCCTGCCCCGTCAGCCGATCTGCTGCATGATCGAGATCAGCTTCTTCGCGTAATTCGGGTCGGTCGCGTAACCGGCCTTCTGCATTCCGTGCGCGAAACCCTCGACGCTGCGGCTCGCGCTGAGCACGCCCGCATAGCGCGGGTTGTTCTTCAGCAGGTTCGCATAGTCGGTCATCGCGTGCTCGTACGAGTCGTACGCGCGGAATTTCGCGACCACACGGCGCGGCGTGCCGTTCACGTATTCGGTCGTCAGCGCCGACACCGTGCGGCCCGTCCAGCCCTTGTTCGCCTTGATGCCGAACACGTTGTAGCTCGTCGAGCCGTCGCTCGCGCGGATCTCGCGCTTGCCCCAGCCCGATTCGAGCGCGGCCTGGCCGACGATGAAGCGCGCCGGGATGCCGGTGGTCGCGCTCGCCGCCTGCGCCGGGCCGGCGAGCCGGTCGACGAACGCGTCGGCGTCCTGCACGCCGCTCGCGCCCTTCAGCGGCGGCGTCAGCGCGCTGCCGGCCGTGTAGCCGCGCGAGCCGGCGAGCCCGCCGTTGTTCGCCGCGTTCGCGTAGGCCCGCGCCATCGCGTTCATCGCGGCGAGGCTGCCTTCGTTGCCCGACGTGCCCGAGCCGGCCGCACCCAGGCCCGCCGCAGCGAGCCCGGCCGCGCCCGCGTCGGCCGCCGTGTCGCTGCCCGAGCCCTGCCCCGCGTTGCGCAGCAGCTGCTTCATCAGCGCGTCGGCCACGCCGATCCCGCGCTTCGACATCTGCTGCGCGAGCTGCTGGTCGAGCATCGACGTGTACATCTTCGACGTGTGCGAATCGAGCAGCCCGCCGTCGGGCGACGCATCGCGCATGCTCTTGAGCATCATCTGCGTGAACATCGCGTCGAACTGGCCCGCGACCGCCTTCGCACCGGCCTGCGGCGACTGCTTCGCCTGCGCGCGCAGCGCGTCGAAGCCCTGCACGTCGAGGGCGAAGCGCTGCGTCAGGTCGTTCGCGTTCGGAAGATTCGCCGCCATTCAGATCACCTCCAGGTCTGCGCGCAGCGCGCCGGCCGCCTTCATCGCCTGCAGGATCGACATCAGGTCCGCCGGCGTCGCGCCGAGCGTGTTCAGCGCCTTCACGACGTCGGCCAGGTTCGCGCCGGCCGTCACCATCTTGAGCGCGCCGTTGTCCTGCTTCAGCTGGATCTGCGACTGCTGCGCGACCACCGTCTGCCCGTTCGAGAACGGCCCCGGCTGCGACACCACCGGCTGCGTGTTGACGACCACCGACAGGTTGCCGTGCGCGACCGCGCAGCTTTGCAGCGTGACCATCTGGTTCATCACGATCGAGCCGGTGCGCGCGTTCAGGATCACCTTCGCGGCGGCCTTGTCCGGGCTCACGTCGAGGTTCTGCAGGCGCGCCATGAACGCGACCTGCTGCGCGGAATCCGCCGGCGCGGCGAGCTGGATCGTGCGGCCGTCGAGCGCCGTCGCGGTGCCCGGACCGAAGCTCGAATTGACCGCGGACACGATCCGCTGCGCGGTGCCGTAGTCCATGTCGTTCAGCTGCAGCTGCAGCACGCCGTTCATCTGCGCGATCGCGTTCGGCACCGCCCGCTCGACGATCGCGCCGCCGACGATCCGGCCGGCCGCGAGCTGGTTCACCTGCACGCGGCTGCCGTTCGCACTCGCGCCCGCGCCGCCGACCGCCATGTTGCCCTGCGCGAGCGCGTACACCTGCCCGTCCGCGCCCTTCAGCGGCGTGAGCAGCAGCGTGCCGCCGCGCAGGCTCTTCGCGTTGCCGAGCGACGACACGGTCACGTCGAGCGCCTCGCCCGGCCGCGCGAACGGCGGCAGCGTCGCGGTCACCATCACGGCCGCGACGTTCTTCAGCTGCATGTTGTTCAGCGACGACGGCCCGCCGTTGGCCGAGCCGTTGTTGATCGAGATGCCGAGGTTCGCGAGCATGTTCGCGAGCGTCTGCGTCGTGAACGGCGTCTGCATCGTCTGGTCGCCCGTGCCGTCGAGGCCGACGACGAGGCCATAGCCGATCAGCGGGTTGTCGCGCACGCCCTGGATCTGCGCGAGGTCCTTCAGGCGCTCCGCGTGCGCGGGTGCCGCGCCGAGCGCGCACGCCGCCAGCACGAACGCGGCGGCGATCCGCGCGACGGCACGCGCACGGGACGCACGCGATGCACGGGACGACAGGCGGTGGAAAAGAGGCTGCTGCATCGTCATCACCACGGTGCGATGTTGAGGAAGAAGCGCTGCAGCCAGCCCATCGTCTCGGCTTCGTTGATGTAGCCCTTCGACGAGTATTCGATCTTCGCGTCGGCGACCTGCGTCGAATAGACGGAGTTCGCGCCCGAGATCGTGTTCGGGTTGACGACCCCCGAGAAGCGCACGAATTCGTTGCCCTGGTTGATCAGCATCTGCTTCTCGCCGCTGACCACGAGGTTGCCGTTCGGCAGCACGTTGGTGACGGTCACCGTGATCGTGCCGTTGAACGTGTTCGCGGCGCTCGCGCCGCCGGTGGCCGCGAACTTGTTGGTGCCGGCCGCCGACAGGTTCGCCTTCGCGAACAGCCCGCCGAGGAAGCCGGCCGTCGGCACGTTGAAGTCGGTGTTGCCCTGGCGGTTCGTGTTCGCGCCCGACGACTTGGTCGCGTTGATGTTCTCCGCGATCATGATCGTCAGGATGTCGCCGACGTTGCGCGGCCGCTGATCCTCGAACAGCGGCCGCCCCGCATAGCCGGGGTTGTAGATCGAGCCGGGCGCCTGCATCGACATCGGCATCGGCGGCTGCGCCGTCATCGGCTGCTGGATGATCGGGTCGCGCGGAATCTGCGCGCAACCGGCGAGCGCGGCCACCGCGACCGCGCACGCGGCGCGGACGGGGGCTGACGGGAGGAGGCGAACCTGCTTCATGGCGACGACGGGACGTTCCGGTTAGCTCTTCATCTGCGTGACGGTCTGCAGCATCTGGTCGGACGTCGTCACGGCCTTGCTGTTGATCTCGTAGGCACGCTGCGTCTGGATCATGTTGACGAGCTCCTGCACGACGTTCACGTTCGACGCCTCGACATAGCCCTGGTTGAGCACGCCCGCGCCGTTCAGGCCCGGCTGCGACACGTTCGGCGCGCCCGACGACGTGGTCTCGGCGAACAGGTTCTCGCCCTTCGCCTCGAGGCCGGCCGGGTTGATGAAGGTCGCGATCTGCAGCGAGCCGATCTGCACCGCGTTGCTCGAGCCCGGCTGCGTGACCGACACGACGCCATCCTTGCCGATCGTCAGCGACTGCGCGTTCTGCGGCACCGTGATCGCCGGCAGGATCTGGTAGCCGCTCGACGTGACGAGCTGGCCCTGCGCGTTGGTCTGGAACGATCCGTCGCGCGTGTACGCGTTCGTGCCGTCCGGCATCAGCACCTGGAAGAAGCCCGCGCCGTTGATCGCGACGTCCTTCGAGTTGCCGGTCTGCGTGAGGCCGCCCTGCGTATACAGGCGCTCGGTTGCGACCTGCTGCACGCCGGTGCCGAGCTGCAGGCCCGACGGCAGCTCGGTCTGCTGCGTCGAGTTCGCGCCCGGCTGGCGGATGGTCTGGTACAGCAGATCCTCGAACACCGCGCGCGACGCCTTGAAGCCGTTCGTGCTGGTGTTCGCGAGGTTGTTCGAGATCACGTCCATCTGCGCCTGCTGCGCATTCATGCCGGTGGCGGCAATGTAGAGCGAACGGTTCATGTTGAATCTTCTCCTGGGTGCGAGGGCCGGGCCGCTCAGCTGAAGTTGAGCAGCTGGTTCGCCGACTGCTCGTTCTGGTCGGCCGTCTGGATCAGCTTCGACTGCAGCTGGAACGCCCGTGCGTTGTCGATCATCGCGACCATCGCGGTCACCGGGTTCACGTTGCTGCCTTCGAGCGAATTCGGCGTGACGACCACGGTCGGGTCGGCGTCGGCCGGATTGCCGTCGGCGGTGCGGAACAGCCCGTCGTTGCCGCGCGCGAGCGTGGCCGGGTCGGGGTTCACGAGCTTCATCTGGTCGACGATCGCGACCGCCGTCGGCGGGTCGCCCGGCATCAGCGCGGACACCGTGCCGTCCTTGCCGATCGTCACTTCCGCGTTCGGCGGCACCGAGATCGGGCCGCCGTTGCCGAGCACCGGCAGGTTGCTCGCGTTGACGAGCTGGCCGTTTTCATCGACGTGCAGGTTGCCGGCGCGCGTGTAGGCCTCGCTGCCGTCGGCGGTCTGCACCGACAGCCAGCCGGCGCCCTGCACGGCGACGTCGAGCGGGTTGCCGGTGCGCGTGATCGGACCCGGCGCGTAATCCGCGCCGGGCGTCGACGCGAGCACGTAGGTGCGCGTCGTCGTCGGGTCGATGTTGCTGCCGTCGCCGAAATTCATCGGCACCGCGCGGTAGGTCGCGAGCTGCGCGCGAAAACCCGTCGTCGACGCGTTCGCGAGGTTGTTCGCGACGATCGCCTGCTGGTCGAGCGACTGCGACGCGCCCGTCATCGCCGTGTAGATCAGTCGGTCCATGGCTGCCGGTTATCCGCGCGTTACAGGTTGATGAGCGTCTGGTCGACGGTCTGCTGCGTCTTGATCGTCTGCGCGTTCGCCTGGTAGTTGCGCTGCGCGGTGATCAGGTTGACGAGCTGCGACGTCAGGTCGACGTTCGAGTTCTCCAGCGCGCTGCCCTGCAGCGTGCCGTGGTTCGTGCTGCCCGGCGCGGAGATCTGCGGCACGCCCGACGCGGCCGTCTCGGCGTACTGGTTGCCGCCGAGGCTGGTCAGCCCGTTCGGGTTGTTGAAGTTCGCGATCGCGATCTGGCCGAGCACCGCCGTCTGGCCGTTCGAGTAGTTGCCGGTCAGCTTGCCGTCCGAGCCGATCGAGAAGGTCGTCAGCGTGCCGCTCGCGTAGCCGTCCTGCGCGAGGTTGTTCACGCCGTCCTTGCCGCCGTATTGCGTGGTGCCGGTCAGGTCGAGCGTGAGGTTCTGCGGCGTCGCCGAGCCGTCGGTGGTCGGCACGCTGAACTGGAACTGGCCGAGCGATGCGGTCGGCGCGGCCGGCGTGCCCGTCGTCGTGCTCTGGATCGCGCCCGACGTGTCGAACGTGACCGTGCCGAGGTCGGTCGCGGTGCCGCCCTGCACGCCCGCGTAGGCTTCCCACGAGCCGGCCGCCGACTTCACGAAATACATGTTGACCGCCTGCGAGCCGCCGAGCGAGTCGTACACCTGGATCGACGTCGAATAGTTGTACGTCGTGGTGTCGGTCGGGTCGAACGGCGTCTTGGCCGGCACCGTGTCCTGCGAGTTCAGGTTGAACTGGCCGGTGATCTTGGTCGTCGGGGTCGGCGCGATGTTGGTCGTCGGCGCCTGCAGCGCCACGGTCTGCGCGGTGTTCAGCACGCCGTTCTTGCCGGCCGCGTAGCCCATCAGGTTCGCGCCCGCCGAGTTGACGATGAAGCCGTTCTTGTCGCGCTGGAACGTGCCGTCGCGCGAGTACGTCGTCACGCCGTTGTTCGACATCTGGAAGAAGCCGTTGCCGTTGATCGCGACGTCGAGCGACGAGTTCGTCGTGTTGATCGTGCCCTGGCCGAACTGCTGCTGCACCGACGCGAGCGTCGTGCCGATCCCGATCTGCGTGTTGACCGACGTCGCGAGCGAGTTCGCGTACATGTCGGAGAACTGCGCGGTGCTCGACTTGAAGCCGACCGTGTTCGCGTTCGCGATGTTGTTGCCGATCACGTCGAGCGCGTTCGATGCGCCGGCGAGGCCGCTCAGACCCTGTTGATAACCCATTTCGGTCTCCGTTTTCGAGAAAGCTGGATCAGTTGCTGGTGGTCGTGCCGCCGGACGACGACGACGCGGTGTTCGGGAAAATCGACGCGACCTGGGTCAAGCCCACCGTCGTGCCGTTCGACAGCACGAGCCCCGCCGTGCCGTCGGCCTGCTTGATCACGCTCTGTACCTGCGCGGCCGCGAGCACGGTCGGCGCGTACGTCTTGCCGTCGCTGCCCGTGTACTGCGCGCTCACGGTGTACTTGCCGTCCGGCAGCGCGTTGCCGGCCGTATCCGTCGGCGTCCAGTTGAACGGCACCGTGCCGGCCGACTGCTGGCCCGCGTTGATCGTGTTCACGACGACGCCCGCGCTGTTCTTCACGGTGATCGTCAGGTTCGACACGTCGCTCGTGAGCGACACGCCGAACGGCGATGCCGCGCCGCTCTTCACCGCGACGCTGTTGCCCGGCGCGAGCACGTTCGTGCCGATCAGCAGCGCGGCCTGCGTCTGCTGGCCGGCCGCGAGTTGCGTCGACAGCGACGTGAGCGACGTATTCAGCTGCGCGATGCCGCTCACCGTGTTGATCTGCGCGAGCTGCGACGTCATCTGCGAGCTGTCGACCGGGCTCGTCGGATCCTGGTTCTGCAGCTGCGTGACGAGCAGCTTCAGGAACGTCGCCTGCAGGTCGCTCGCCGAGGTGCCGGTCGTCGACACGTTGTTGGTGTTCATCGTGTCGGTCGGCAGGGTCGACACGTTGGTGCCGCTGCTGCCGATCGTCGTGCTGGAGGAAGTCATCCTGGGAAGCCTTGTGTCGAAACGGTCGGGTCTGGGCCCGGGTGTGGAGGGTCGCTCGGCGCGCGGCTTACGTGCCGATCGTCAGCGTCTTGAGCATCAGCGTCTTCGCGGTGTTCAGCGTCTCGACGTTGGCCTGGTACGAGCGCGACGCCGAGATCATGTTCACCATCTCCTGTACCGGATCGACGTTCGGCATCTGCACGTAGCCGTTCGCGTCGGCGGCCGGGTTCGCCGGGTCGTAGGTCGACTTCATCGGCGACGGATCGTCGACGACCTTCGTCACGCGCACGCCGCCCACGCCCTGGCCGGACGCGGTGCGCGCGCCGCCCATCGGGTCGGTCGCGAACACGACCTGCTTGGCCTTGTACGGCTTGCCGTCGGGGCCGGTCGCGCTGTCGGCGTTCGCGAGGTTCGACGCGGTGACGTTCAGGCGCTGCGATTGCGCGGACAGCGCCGAACCGGCGACGCCGAAGATGTTCATCAACGAGGGCATGGAGGCTCCTGGTGCTTGTGCTCGGGTTCGGTTGCGCTTACGAGTTCGTCGAGATCGCGGCGATCATCGCCTTGATCTGCTGGGTCATCACGGTCATCCCGGTTTCGTAGTGCAGCGCGTTGTTCGCGAACTGCACGCGCTCGACGTCGAGATCGACCGTGTTGCCGTCGAGCGACGGCTGCAGCGGCATCCGGTACTGCGCGCGGCCGTAGTCGTCGGCCGGGCCGCCGGTCGGCATCAGCTTCGCGGTGCCGGCCATGTGGCCGGGTACCGTCGACACCATCGTCATCCCGCTCGCCACGCCGGCCGGCTGCGCCATCGGCAGCTGCGCGGCGTTGCTCGGCGCGAGGCCGCCGCCGGCCTGCTTCAGCGAGCGCGCGAGGGTCGACGCGAAATCGGTGTCGCGGGCCTGGTAGCCGGGTGTGTCGGCGTTCGCGATGTTCGACGACAGCAGCTCCTGCCGATAGGCGCGCACGTCGAGCGCCTGTCGGCCGAACGCGAATTCGGCATCGAGTTTGTCCAGCATGTGTGCGTCTCTCCGTATGAAGCGCTGCACGCCCGTTGCGCCGGATGGCGACCCAAGGGGCTTTTTTCCATGACAGCGATGGTAGGCGCCGGGCGCAACCGGCAATCGGACGAATAACGCGGCAAAGGCCCCCTCTATTCATCGTTTGCGCGACGGCCCGGCTCCCTAGAATGCGAATCGGATCAACGGCTTCGAGGACACGGCGATGACAGGCAGCGCACTTCGCGGCAACCACGGACGCGGCACGCGCAGGTCGCGTGCGTTCGCGCTCGCCGCGGCGCTGTGGCTCGCGGTGCCGGCCGCGCACGCGGACGACGGGATGATCGTGATTCCCGGCCGCGGCGAAACGGCCGAGACCGCGCTCGCGCAGGCGAACGCGGCCAGTGGCGGTCAGTTCGGCGGGAATGCGGGGACGGCTTCGGGTACGGGTACAGGTGTGGCCACGACGGTCGGTGCAGTCGGTGCAGTCGGTGCGGGTGGCGCAGGTGGCGCGGGTGGCGCGGGTGGCGCGGGTGGTGCTGCCGGCGTGACCGGCGCGGCCGCGGCCGGCTACGCGGCGCAGCCGGCTGGCTCGATGGTCGTGATGAACGTCCCGCCGCCGGCTGCCGTGCCGGCGCCGACGCCGCGCCCCGCCTACGCCGCCGCGCGCACGAACGCCACGACCACCGCGACCACCGCGAACGCCTCGAACGCCGCGAACGCCGCGAACGCCGCGAACGCAGGTTATGGTCCCCAGCGCGCCGCCGATCCGGGCGCCGTCGCGACCGTCGTCGCCGGCGCAGCCGACCCGGCATCGAATTCCACGCGACCGGCCATCGCCGCGCGCCTGGCCGCGGCCCGCGCCGCTTCAGCCGCGCCGGCCCCGCGCGCACCGGCGGCTGCCGCCAACCCGCCTCAGGTAGCCGCCGCGCCCCAGCCGGCGACACCGCCCGGCCAGCAGGACCCCGACACGATCCGGCGCACGGCGCTCGCATTCCTGCAGCAGCAGGTCGCGGGCCTGCCGGGCAAGACGACCGCGACCGTCGCGGCCGCGTTTCCGCGCGGGCTCGCCGCGTGCACGACGCTCGAGCCGTTCCTGCCGACCGGCGCGCGCCTGTGGGGCCGCACGACGGTCGGCGTGCGCTGCGCGGGCGAGCGGCCGTGGACCGTCTACCTGCAGGCGAAGGTCGCCGTGCAGGCCACCTATTACGTCGCCGCGCGCCAGATCGCGCCCGGCGAGCCGCTCACCGCGGCCGACCTCGTCGCGCGCGAAGGCGACCTGACGGTGCTGCCGCTCGCGGTGATCACCGATCCCGCGCAGGCGGTCGGCGCGACCGCGCTGGCGCGGATCTCGGCCGGGCTGCCGCTGCGCCAGGACATGCTGAAGAGCGCCGCGTCGGTGTCCGCCGGCCAGACGGTACGGGTCGTCGCGGCCGGGCCCGGCTTCACGATCTCGGCCGAGGGCAGCGCGCTCGCGAATGCGGCGCCGGGACAGTCGGTGCGGGTCCGGATGGCCGCGGGGCAAATCGTCACGGCGATCGTCAAGGATGCCGGAACCGTCGAAATTCCGCTGTAGGGCCGAATCGCACCGCAAGATTGTAAAGAATTGTTTATTCGGAGAATTTCGGGCTCACGATGCTAAAGTTCGGGCCGACCCGGCCGTTATCTGGGTCATACCGTCCAGGAAACCCACCGTGAAGATCGATTCCACTCCGAACCCGAGCCCACTCGCGTCGACCGGCAACGGCGCGGCCCGCGCGCAATCCGGCGCGGCTTCGTCGTCGTCCGCGCAGGCGGCCGACGCAGGATCGACCGGCGGCGACGCGAGCGTGAACCTGTCGGGTCTGTCCGGCCAGCTGCGTTCGCTGTCGGCCTCCGGCAGCGCCGACATCGACACGGCCCTCGTCCAGTCGATCAAGGACGCGCTGAACAACGGCACGTTGACGATCGACGTGAACAAGATCGCCGACGGCGTATTGAATACCGCCCGCGACCTGCTGCAACAGCAGCGCTCGCAGGGCAACTGAGCCGGCCCGGGGCCCGTCACGCCCTGACCGGTCCCCTGGTTTGCCGGCATGCGGCCCCGCGTGCCGGCGCGACGAGCATGACGCGATGAGAGAAGAGCTGCTGGCCACGGTCAACGACGAACACGCGACGGTCGAAGCGTTCGCGTCCCTGCTCGCCTACGAGGAAAAGGCGCTGACGACGCCGGAGCCGCTTGAAATGCTGCCCGGCATCGTCGAGAAGAAGAGCGCGCTGATCGACCGGCTCGCGCAGCTCGAGCGCACGCGTGACACGCAGCTGTCCGCGCTCGGCTTTCCGGCCGGCAAGAAAGGGATGGACCAGGCCGCCGAACGCGACGCACGCCTCGCCGGCCGCTGGCAGTTGCTGCTGCAGGCCGCCGAACGCGCGCGCCAGGCCAATGCGACCAACGGGATGCTGATCCGGATCCGGATGGACTACAACGAGCGCGCGCTCGCGGTGCTGCGCTCGGCGCCCGCGCCGGCCGGCGTCTACGGGCCCGACGGGCGGGTATCGGCGCTGATGCGCTGATTCTCCGACGTACTGATTCCCTGACGTACGGATTCCCTGACGCACCGATTCTCTGACGTACCGATTCTCTGACGTACGGATTCCCGACGGACCGATCACGCCGGCGCATCGACGCGCCGCGCGTGCATCGCGCGGCCCGCCTGCGGCCGCGCCCCCCTTCCCCGCCTTACAGCAGCGGACACGCAGTGACCTGCGTGCCGCGTTCCACGCAAAGCCGTTCGTAGTCGCGCAGGTACGCGCGCTCGTCGTCGTTCAGCAGTTCGACGTCGATCAGGTCCCAGTCGTAGCCGACCGTGACGATGTTCTCGAACGCGACGGTGTCCGATGCGTCGTCGTCCGCGCGCACGATCACGATGTTCTCGATCCGCACGCCGCCCTTGCCCGGCACGTAGATGCCGGGCTCGACCGAAATCACCGCGTTCGGCACCAGCCCGTACTGCGCGCCCGGCGCGAACCGCACGCCGCCCTCGTGCACGTGGATCCCGACGCCGTGCCCGGTGCCGTGACCGAAATCGTAGCCGTGGTCGCGGCATACCTGACGCACCGCCGCGTCGACGTCGCCGCCCGTCGCCGTCTTCGGGAAACGCGTGACGAGCCCCTTGATGCAGGCCTTCAGCGCGACCGTGTAGATCTCGCGCTGCCACGGCTGCGCGACCGTCTCCGGCCGCGTGCGGCGCAGCACGACGCGCGTGCAGTCCGTCGCGAAACCGGCATCGTAATACGCGCCGCTGTCGAGCAGCACGAGCTCGCCTTCGGTCAACTCGACGTCGGCGCTCGCCGCCGTGTAGTGCGCGAACGCGCTGTTCGCGCCGTTCGCCGCGATGGACGGGAACGTCAGCGCGACCGCCGAGCGGGCGCCGTACGCGTCGTTGATCGTGCGGGCCAGGTCGTACTCGGTATGGCGCTGCCCCGGCTCGCCGGCCTTCGCCCAGCGCATCGTTTCGGCGATCGCCGCCGAACTGCGCGCGAACGCGTCGCGGAACCGGTCGAGCACCGCCGGCGTCTTGCCGGCCCGCAGCGCCTCGACCGGGTTGAAGTCGGCGTGCCGCGCGTGCGGCCACACGCGGCGCACCGACTCGACCAGCGCGCAGTTGACCGACTCGAAGCCGTAACACACGTGCTCGACCGCGAACCGCGCGAGGAAGCGCTCGAGTTCGGCGAAGTCGCGCCGGATCACGTGCAGCGCCGGATACGACGCCAGTTCGACCGGGCAGCGGTCGCAACCCTCCGGCAGGAACAGCGCGACCTGCTCGCCGATAGCGAACAGGAAGCCCAGGTGCGACGACGCATTCGGGATGTGATAGCCGCGGCTGTTCAGCAGGTACGCGAGGTCGTCCGACGCGCACGTGAAGAACGCGGTCGTGCCGGGCGCAGCGCCGGTGTGCGCGGCGAGCCGCCGGTTCAGCGCGTCGAGGTTCTGCGCGACGCTCGCGCCGGTCATCTCGTCCGGCAGCTCGAAGATCGGCCGCTCGACCACCCAGCCCGGCAGCGCGATCGCGCGGTCGATCTCGCGCTCGACGAGGCTCGTCCAGTCGAGCGACGCCGCCTGCGTCTGCTCGACCAGCCGGTCGCGCTGCGCGACGCTGATCCGCAGCGCGTCGTAGCCGACCCGCGCGAGCCGGCTCGCGTGCGCGAGCAGCCAGTCGGCCAGCGCCTGCCAGATCGTCACGCTCATCCCGAGCTTCTCGATGCGCACGCGCGCCGGGTCGCACTGCTGTTCGGCCTGCAGGTGATAGCGGCCGTCGACGAACAGCACGAACGGCGGCACACCGAGCGCCTCGGCGGTCGCCGCGCTCAGGAAGATGCCGCAGCCGGCCGAGCCGTCGAAGCCCGACAGCGCGTAGCGCGGATTGTTGCGGCGCGGCAGGTATTCGGTGATGTACTCGTCCTGCGACGTGACCACGACCGCGTCGAGCCGGGCGGCGTCGAGCAGGCGCGACAGGCCGGCCTGCGTGTCGGCGACGGACGCGTCGTACGGGGGAAGGCCGGAGAAGCTGTATTTCAGTCGATCGATCATCGGATACCCGTTATGGATTGTTGTCGGCGGCCGGCGGCGTCACGCGGCATGGCGCCCGCCTCACCCGGCACGCTGCCCGCGCGCGGACGACTCGCGGCCCGGCGGGCAGCCGGGCCGTGGTGCCGTTCCCGCAGCAGGCTCTCGGGAAAATTTTTGTCTCACTTAACTTTGTTTGATGCGTGCGACAGAATCTAGAGCACGGTGAAATTGAGGTCAAGCTAAAATTTTCGTAGGGCTAAAATTACCGGTGCGTGCGGTGCGCGACGGCGGCACCGCCGTGCGCGGCGTGGCGGCGGACCGGCGCGACTGCGCGGTACAATGCGCCCGCATCGTCGTCCCGACGGCCGTGCTTCGTGCGATTCGCGGAACGGCAACGTCCGGCGACTGCACCGCCCCCCTCGCTCGCCTCCCGACTCGTTGCCACGAAAGAGATCCATGGATTCAGACATCATGCGTATCGGCCAGCGCATTCGCCGCCTGCGCCGGGAAGCGAAGAAAACGCTGCTGGAAGTCGCGACCGAAGCGAACCTGTCGGTCGGGTTCCTGTCGCAGGTCGAGCGCCATCTGACCGGCATCTCGCTGTCATCGCTCGTCAACGTCGCGAAAGCGCTCGACGTACCGCTCGGCACGCTGATCGACCAGCCGCGCCAGGCGCAGCCCGACTCGCACGCGGGCCGCCGCGAACCGTACGCGGTCGACGCCGCGTCGCAGTGGTACGAGCGCCTGTCCACCACCTTCGACGGCAGCCAGATCAACGCGCTCAAGGTCCGGATGATGGAGGGCTACCGGTCGGAATGGGTCGCGCACGGCGGCGACGAGTTCGTGTACGTGCTGACCGGCCGGCTCTGCTACACGATCGGCAAGAAGGATTACCCGCTGTCGCCCGGTGATTCGCTGCACTTCGACGCGAGGAAGCGCCATCGCGTCGCGAACGTCGGCGACGGGCCCGCGGAGCTGATCGCGGTCGGCACGCTGCCCCTCTTCGACGACAACTGCGCCGAGTTGGGGTCCGCCGCGATGAAAATCAGGCTGCTCGCGCGCGATGCCGGCGCGACCCCGGGCGAGCCGCGCGTGAGCCGCCGCGAACCGGCACCGACGCGGGAGCGCGACGCGGACGCCGCGCAGCCCGCCGACAAGCCGGCCGGCGCCACGGCCAAGACGGCTGCCAGGAAGTCCCGCTCGGCCACCCGCAAACGTCCGGCTGCCGCCACGCCGGCGCGCCGCACCGCCGAGCGCATGAAGAAATGACGGCTGGCGGCCGGGCGGCGCACCGCTCGGCGCGGTCCGCACGATTTGCGGAATCGATTCACGGCCTGATTCACGGCCCGATTCGTAGCCCCGATTCGTAGCCCCGATTCGTAGCCCGATTCGCAACCCCGATTCGCAGCCCCGATTCGCAGCCCGGTTTGCAACCCGATTCCCGGGCCCGGTTTGCAACCCAGTTCCCAAGCCTGTTCGCAACCCGGTTCCCAGCCCAGTCCGCGCCCCAACTCCCCCGCCTATTCCGCGATCGCCAGCGCCTGTTTGACGGCCTCGACCCGCGCGCGATGCACGGCGTCCTTGATCTGCATCGCATCGTTGCCGACACCGCGCGCGATCGCGCCCGCGTCGACGCTGCGCGCCGCCACCAGCGCCACGCGCAGCCGCTCGGCCTGCGGATACGGCTGCGTGTCGAGCCCGAGCCGGCCGCGCGCATCCGCTTCGCATGCCTGCAGCATCTCGGCGAAGCGTGCCGGCTTGCGCAGCGCGTCGCTGCGCTCGAAGAAGCGCACCAGCGCGGCCGCGCCCATTTCCATCACGCGATGCAGGTTGCCGTGCTCGCGCGCGACCACCAGCGCGAGATCGCGGCAATCGTTCGGCACGCGCAACCGCTCGCACAGCGGCTTGATGAGGTCGACGCTGCGGCCTTCGTGGCCGACATGGCGCGGCAGCACGTCGGCGGGCGTCGTCGCCTTGCCGAGATCGTGCGTGAGCGCCGCGAAGCGCACCGGCAGCGAATAGCCCTGCTTCGCCGCATAGTCGACGACCATCATCACGTGCACGCCGGTGTCGACTTCCGGGTGGTAGTCGGCGCGCTGCGGCACGCCCCACAGCGCGTCGACCTCGGGCAGGATGCGCGCGAGCGCGCCGCACTCGCGCAGCACCGCGAACATCCGCGACGGTTTCGCCTCCATCAGCCCGCGCGCGATCTCCTGCCACACGCGCTCGGGCACCAGCGCATCCGCTTCGCCCGCGTCGACCATCCGCCGCATCAGCGCGAGCGTGTCGTCCGCGACCGTGAAATCGGCGAAGCGCGCGGCAAAGCGCGCGATCCGCAGGATCCGCACCGGATCCTCGACGAACGCGTCGCCGACATGCCGGAACACGCGTGCGCGCAGGTCGGCCTGTCCGTCGAACGGATCGATCACCGGGCCGACCAGCGCGCCCTCCGGGCTCACTTCGCGCGCCATCGCGTTGATCGTCAGGTCACGCCGCGCGAGGTCCTCTTCGAGCGTCACGTCCGGCGCATAGTAGAACTGGAAGCCGTGATAGCCGGCCGCCGTCTTGCGCTCGGTGCGCGCGAGCGCGTATTCCTCCTGGGTGCCCGGATGCAGGAACACGGGGAAATCCTTGCCGACCGGCCGGAAGCCCTGCGCGGCCATCTGCTCGGGCGTCGCGCCCACCACCACGTAGTCGCGGTCCTGCACCGGCACGCCGAGCAATTCGTCGCGGATCGCTCCGCCTACTGCGTAGATGTTCATGGCGTCGGTTCGTATTCGGCGATCACGTTGGTTTCGCGGCGCGCGCCATCGATCCAGCGCTGCACCGCCGGCAGTGCCGTCACGCGCGCGGCATACCCGGCCGCTTCCGGCGACAGCGCCGGCGCATACGTGTTGAAGCGCATCACGACGGGCGCATACATCGCATCGGCGATGCCGAATTCGCCGAACAGGAACGGGCCGCCCGAGGCCTCGATGCACGCGCTCCACAGCGCGTCGATGCGCGCGACGTCGGCGAGCGCCTCGGGCGTCGCGCCGCGCCCCGGCATCGACGCACGCACGCTCATTCCCATCTGCGTGCGCAGCGCGGCGAAGCCCGAATGCATCTCGGCCGAGATGCAGCGCGCATGCACGCGATCGAGCGGATCGGCCGGCCACATCGGGAACTGCGGATAGCGCTCGGCGAGCGTCTCGGCGATCGCGAGCGAATCCCAGATCGCGACGCCGTGGTCGTCGATCAGGCACGGCACCTTGCCGGTCGGCGAATACTCGCGGATGCGCGCGGCCGTGTCGTCACGGCGCAGCTCGATCACGATCTCGTCGAACGGGATGCCGAAATGCGCGAGCAGCAGCCACGGCCGCATCGACCACGACGAGTAGTTCTTGTCTCCAATGACGAGTTTCATGGCGGTGTTCCGGAAAGCGCGAAAGTGAATGACGGAAGCGACGGTCCGCGGCGCCTAGCGGCGGCGCGAGCGAAACCAGTCGAAGCGGGAGCGCCGCGCGGCATGGCCGAGATACGCGGGCGCGATACTCTCGAGACTCGCGGGCGAGATCCCGAGTTCCGGTGCCAGCGGCCCGGACAGCACGTTCGGCACCGACATCGATGCGAGATTGTCGCGCGTGATCACCGGCTCGCCGGGCAGGCATTCGAACACGCTCGCCTGCAGCCGCGCGAGCGCGTCGGGCAGCCGCACGATGCGTGCCTGCCGGCCGACCAGCGTGCCGCAATAGCGCACCAGCTGCTCGAGCGTGTAGACGGTCGGGCCGCCGAGTTCGTAGGTCTTGCCGTGCGCGGCCGCGAGATCCAGCGTGTTGACGAACGCGCGCACGACATCGCCGACGAACACCGGCTGGAAGCGTGCGTCGGGCATCGCGAGCGGCAGCACCGGCAGCGTGCGCTGCAGGTTCGCGAACGTGTTCAGGAATGCGTCGCCGGGGCCGAACACGACCGACGGGCGGAAGATCGTCAGCGCGAGCGAATCGGTCGCCGCGACCGCATGCAGCGCGGCCTCGCCGTCGCCCTTCGAGCGCTGGTACATGCTCGGGCCGTGCGAATCGGCGCCGAGCGCGCTCATGTGCAGCACGCGCCGCACGCCGACTTCGACGCACGCGGCGGCCAGCGCGGCCGGCAGCGCGACGTGCGCGCGCTCGAACCCGGGCCCGTACGGCGTGCCGCGGCCGCCGTGCAGCACGCCGACGAGATTGACGGCCGCATGCGCGCCGGCGACGAACCGGGCGAGCGTGCGCGTATCGAGCGCGTCGAGCTCGACGATCTCGACCGGCAGCATCTGCAGGTGGCGTGCGTGCTCGCGCCGCCGCGTGCCGATCCGCACCTGCTTGCCGGCGTCGATCAGCGCGTTGACGAGCCGGCTGCCGATGAAGCCGGTGCCGCCCAGCAGCGCGACGGTCTGGCGATCCATGTTCGGGTCCTCAAAAGAACACTGCCGCGTCTCGCGCGGCAGTGTGAAGATTGCGGATCAGGGCGAGATCATGCCTAGGCGTTTCTTCAACGACTGCGGTTTGCCCTCGAAGAGCGCCGCGTAGTAGACGGTGTTCGACAGCACGTTCTTCACGTAGTCGCGCGTCTCGTTGAACGGAATCGTCTCCGCGAAGATCGCGCCTTCGACCGGCTGCGTCAACACCTGGCGCCACTGGCGCGGCCGGCCCGGGCCCGCGTTGTAGCCGGCGGTTGCCAGCACCGGCGAGCTGTCGAAGTTGTTGTAGATGTCCGCCAGATACCAGGTGCCGAGCTGGATGTTGGTATTGATGTCGTGCATCTGCGCACGCGTGATCGTGCCCATCCCGAGCTTCTTCGCGACGAGCTGCGCGGTAGCCGGCATCAGCTGCATCAGGCCGCCCGCGCCGACCGACGAACGCGCGTTCGTGATGAAGCGCGACTCCTGGCGGATCAGCCCGTATGCCCATTCGATGTCGAGGCCCGACGACTGCGCGTAGCGCTCGACGATGTCGCGGTACGGCGACGGGTAGCGCAGCGTGAAGTCGTGCTCGGCCTTCGTGCGGTCGGCCGTGTTGACGGTGCGGTCGAGCAGGTCGATGCGCTTGCCGTATTCGGCGGCCGCGAGCAGCTGGCGATCGGTCATCCCGCGCAGCGGCCAGTTCCATTCGCGGTTGCCTTCGAGACGCAGGTTCAGCCCGTAGAAGCGTTGCGCGAGCGCGAAGCCCGGGATCTTGCTCATCGCGTCGATGTCGCCATCGCTCACCTTCGTGCGCGGCGGGATCGACGTGCGCTGGCCAAGCTCTTCGCCGGCGAGCTGCCCGTAGAAGTTGTACTGGCCCGCGACCTGCTCGAATTCCTGGTTCGCCTGCAGCGTGTCGCCGCTCTGCTTGAGCGCACGCGCATGCCAGTAGATCCATGCCGGATCGTCGCGCAGCGACGGCGGCATCTGTTCGATCGACCAGCGCACCATCGGCCAGTTGCCGGCGAGCAGCGCGGCGCGCGTGCGCCATTCGTAGCCCGGGTTCGACAGCGGCGCGTTCGCGGATTTCGCATACCAGACCGACGCGAGCGCCGAGCGCTTGATCGCGCCCTGGTAGCCGATCGCGCCCCACGCGATCGCCTGCTCCTGCTTCGTCAGCGAGCCGGCGATCGACGTCAGCATCCCGGCCGCCGCGTCCGGATCGTTGCGCGCCATGCGGCCGAGCGCGATCAGCGCGAGCTGGTGCGATGCCGCGTCCGGGCCGACGCCGCGCGCGAGGTACAGCGGCGGCGCGCTGGTCGCCTGGTCGAAACCGACCGGGCGCGCGCCGAGCGCGTCGACGATCTTGCCGCCGAGCGTCGTGTAGTTCTGCTCGTACGCGAGGCGCGCCTGCTGCCACACGTCGTCGCTCGCGAACTGCTGGTTGACGGTGAGCGCCGTAATCAGGTCGACACAGGCGTCGCCGTAGTATTTCGGCTCGACGAGCAGCGCACGCGCCGCCTCGGCGACGTTCTCGCCGCGCGCCGCGCGCGATTCGAGCGCGTAGCACTTGACCTGCGTGTCGTCGTCGAGCACGAAGCGCTTGTACTGGTCGTCGAAGTTGCGCCAGTCGTGACGCGCGCCGAGCACGAGCAGATAGTCGTTGCGCAGGCGGTCGGCGATCGCCTGGCCGTCGTAGCGCTGCAGGAACGACTGCACCGGCGCGTCCGGTGCGTCGACGCGTGCGCGGCCGGTCGAATCGAACAGCTGCGGCTTGATCTGGAAATACTCGACGTAGGACGGGACCGGATAGTTCGGGATCATCGACGCGAGCTGCGCGGCCTTCGCGGCGTCGTTGCGGCGCGCGGCTTCGCGCAGCTGCACGAAGATCTGGTCGTCCCCGGCGAGCGTGTCGTCGCCCGGTGCGGCGCACGCGGCCGTGCCCGCGACGAGCGCGGCGGCCGAAAGCGTGAGCGCGACCGCGCGATATACTCGGAAAAGGCTGTTCGACATCGTTATGAATGGAGCACGAAGTGAGCGAAAGCATAGCATGCAACCCTGTGCCGAACCCGAAGGTTGCACTGCGCAAAACGCTGTCCGGCGCGCGTCGCGACGCCGCGTCGCAGCCCGCCGCGAACGCCGCGCTCGACGCGCGGCTGCGCCTGTTGCTCGAGCGCCTCGCGCCCGCGACGGTCGGCTTCTACTGGCCGCTGCCGGGCGAATTCGACGCGCGCGACGCGGTGCTCGCGTGGGCCGCGGCCGGCACGGGCCGCCGCGCCGCGCTGCCGGTGATCGGCGAGCGTCACACGCCGCTCGCGTTCCATGCGTGGGATGCGGATACGCCGATGCGCGAAGGCCATCACCGGATTCCGGAACCGGCGTCGGGCGTCGTCGTCGTGCCCGACCTGCTGCTGATTCCGTGCGTGGGATTCGATCTGCAGCGCTACCGGCTCGGCTATGGCGGCGGCTACTACGACCGCACGCTCGCGGTGTGGCCCGGCGACACGCTGCCGGTGACGGTCGGCATCGCGTATGAAGCGTGCCGCGTCGATGCGCTGCCGGCCGAGGCGCACGATCTCGCGATGCGCTGGATCGTGACCGACGGCGCGCTTTACCCGGCCGCCTGATGACGCGGCGCGCGCTGCTGCATGAGCGGCATGCCGCGCGTCACCGCGCTCACCGCGTTCACCCTCCCGTCCGCAATCGTTTACAGCGACGCCGCCGCGCGCGCGGCCGTGTCGTAGAGGCCCGATGCGTGGCGCAGCAACTGCGCTGCGTCGCCGATCTGCTCGTTGGTGAGGCCGCTGTCCTTGAGCGTCTCGATCAGGCAGTGCTCGCGCACCTCCCGATACTTCAGGCACAGCTCGCGGCCCGCGTCGGTCGCGAAGAAGAACACCTCCTTGCCGCTCTTCTCGCTCTTCACATAGCCGCGCGCGATCAGTTTTTTCAGCGCATAGGTCGCGACGTGCGTATCCTCGATATTGAGCACGAAGCAGATGTCGGCGAGCTTCTTCTTGCGTTCGCGGTGGCTCACGTGATGCAGCAGCGACACCTCGACCGCCGTCATGTCCTTCGCGCCCGCGGCCGACATGCAGCGCACCATCCAGCGGTTGAATGCGTTGCCGGCCATGATGAGCCCGTATTCGAGTTCCGACAGCTCCGCGCTCGAATCGGAAACGAGGTGTTCGGATGACACGATCTTGGTCGCAGGACGCTTCATGGAAAGGCGGAGCAAGCCGGATGACAGGGTGTGCCGAGTGTACGCCAGAAGCCCGGACATACGGGCTAGGCGAAAACGCTTATTGGGAAGTTGTCGATATTTTATTGACAATGTGCGCTAACATTGCCGTCCGAACCGTGCCAGTCCGATGACGCAACCCCGCATTTATCCGCTCGGCGATGCCGCCCTCGTCTGCGAGGTACCGCCGCCCGCCACGCTCGATTGCCAGCGCCGCGTCTGGGCCGTCGCCGAGGTCGCGCGCGCGTGGCCCGACGTGATCGACGTCGTGCCGGGCATGAACAACCTGACGATCGTGTTCGACGCGCTCGCCACGACGGCCGACTCGCTCACGCCGGCGCTGCGCGACGCGTGGGAAACCGCCGACGTCGAGCACGCGGACGGCCGGGAAATCGACATCCCGGTCGAATACGGCGGTGCCGCCGGTCCCGACCTCGCCGCCGTCGCCGCGCACACCGGGCTGTCGGCCGACGAAGTCGTCGCGCGCCACGCGGCCGGCGCCTACGTCGTGTTCTTCGTCGGCTTCCAGCCGGGCTTCGCGTATCTCGGCGGCCTCGATGCGTCGCTGCACACGCCGCGCCGCGCGGCCCCGCGCCTCGAGGTGCCGGCCGGCTCGGTCGGCATCGGCGGTGCGCAGACGGGCATCTATCCGGCCACGTCGCCCGGCGGCTGGCAGCTGATCGGCCGCACGTCGCACGTGCTGTTCGACCCGGCGCGGCCGCAGCCCACGCTGCTGCTGCCCGGCGACCGCGTACGCTTCACCATTGCCGGAGTCGACGCGACATGAGCCAGAACACCGCACCGGGCACGATCGAGGTCGTCCGCGCCGGCCCGCTGTCGACCGTGCAGGATCTCGGCCGCCGCGGCACGCGCCATCTCGGCGTCGCGCAGGGCGGCGCGCTCGACGGCCTCGCGCTCGAGGTCGGCAACCGGCTCGTCGGCAACCGCCCCGACGCGGCGGCCGTCGAAATCACGATCGGCCCGGCCGCGTTCCGCTTCACGCGCGCGACGCGCATCGCGATCACCGGCACCGAATTCGGCGCGACGCTCGACGGCCGGCCCGTGTATTCCTGGTGGAGCCTGCCGGTCGACGCCGGCCAGACGCTGGTGCTGCCGGCCGCGAAACGCGGCATGCGCGGCTACCTGTGCATCGCGGGCGGCATCGACGTGCTGCCGATGCTCGGCTCGCGCAGCACCGATCTCGCGTCGCGCTTCGGCGGCCTCGGCGGCCGCGCGCTGCGCGACGGCGACCGGCTGCCGGTCGGCGTGCCGCCGGCCGGCGCCGGCTGCCTCGCGGCCGACGCGCCCGAATTCGGCGTGAAGGCGCCCGCGTGGTGCGCGTTCGTGCGCGTCGACGAACCGCCGCGCCGCCACCGGCCCGCGCATGCGCCGTGGGCGATGCCCGTGCGCGTGCTGCCGGGCCCCGACTACGCGTCGTTCGCGGCCGATTCGCAGCAGGCGTTCTGGGACGAGGAATGGCTCGTCACCGCGAACAGCAACCGGATGGGCTATCGTCTCGCCGGCGCCGAACTGGTGCGCGAGCGGCCGGTCGAGCTGCTGTCGCACGCGGTGCTGCCCGGCACGATCCAGGTGCCGCCGAACGGCCAGCCGATCGTGCTGATGCACGATGCGCAGACCACCGGCGGCTATCCGAAGATCGGCACGGTGATCCGCGCGGATCTCTGGAAACTCGCACAGGCGCGGCTCAACCTGCCGATCCGCTTCGTGCGCACGACACCCGACGCCGCGCGCGCCGCCCTGGTCGCAGAACGTGCCTATCTGCGCCAGATCGACGTCGCGATCGAGATGCGCGAGGAAACGCGCCGCCGCGCGCAATCGCGCGCAGCGTGACAATGACGGAAGCAGGACGAAGGACGCGCCACGCACCCGTGGACGAGGAACATCATGGAAATCGATCTGAATGCCGATCTCGGTGAAGGATGCGGATCGGACGAGGCGCTGCTCGACCTCGTCACGTCGGCGAACATCGCGTGCGGCTGGCATGCGGGCGGCGCCAATGCGATGCGCGACTGCGTGCGCTGGGCCGTGCAGAAAGGCGTGTCGATCGGCGCGCACCCGAGCTTTCACGACCCGGAGAATTTCGGCCGCAAGGAAATGCAGCTGCCAGCCGGCGACATCTATGCGGGCGTGCTGTACCAGCTCGGCGCGCTGTCGGCGATCGCGCAGGCCGAGGGCGGCCGCATCGCGCACGTGAAGCCGCACGGCGCGCTGTACAACCAGGCCGCGCGCGACCCGCTGATCGCCGACGCGGTGGTGTCCGCGATCCACGACTTCGATCCGTCGCTGGCCGTGTTCGGGCTCGCGAACAGCGTGTTCGTCGCGGCCGCGCGCCACGCGGGGCTCGCCGCGGTGGAGGAAGTGTTCGCCGATCGCGGCTACCGCGCGGACGGCTCGCTCGTGCCGCGCAGCCAGCCCGGCGCGCTGATCGACGATGAAGATGCGGTGCTCACGCGCACGCTCGACATGGTGCGCGAGCGGCAGGTGCGGGCAGTGAGCGGCGAGTGGGTGCCGCTCAACGCGCAGACGGTCTGCCTGCACGGCGACGGCCCGCATGCGCTCGCGTTCGCGAAACGGATCCGCGCGGCGCTCGAAGCGGCGGGCGTCGACGTCGTCGCGCCCGGCGCGCTGCAGGCCGGCGAAGACGCATGACGGCGTGACGCGTCGTCGAAGCGCTCAGCCGTCGCAGGTCGAAAACCGCCGCCACAAAAGAAAAAAGCGCCCTCGTGGCGCTTTTCTGTTGGCGCAATCGCCGCGGACTTCGCCGTCTGTCGATTCGCCCCCCGAAACCGTCTGTCGACGGTGACCGGAAACATGCTCCGGATCAAAAAACGTCCGCCGCCGCCCGCTTGCTGCTTCCCCCGGTCGGACGACGGAACGTTGCTTATGCCGCAAGTCTGTCGCATGCATTTGTTGTGCCGACGATGTTTGGCCCCGCCGTGCATGCAGACACTCCGCGGCCGGCACGTTACATACGTGCCGGCTACGCCAACCCCGCGCTTTGTTTTCTGCTACCCCGTAGAACTTATCTATTCTTTTCATTTTTTCAACTTGTGGGATGAAGAATAGAGATTGGCAGAACCGGATGTCAATCGTTTTAAACGCTATTTCCTGAAGATTCGAGGGTTTTCCTTATCGAGCCGCGTGGCCGCGCGGGCGCCTCGCAGCGCGTGCGGATCGTCGATCAAACAGGGGAGGATCGGCGCGCGGTGCGCGGCGCGATCAGTTCGCGTCGACCTGATACCCTTGCTGGCGCAACAATTCGAGCACGCCGCGCGGGCCGCCCAGATGCAGCGCGCCGATGGCCACGAATACCGGCCGGTTCGGCGCGGCGATTGCCGTCATCCGTGCAACGAAGCGCCGGTTGCGCTCGTACAGGATCTTGTTGTCGATCGACGCCGACAGCGCCTTCGAACGGGCCAGCCGCTCGCTCTTCGCGACCGCCCACGCCGAGATCGCGTCGGCGTCGCCAATTCGCCACAGCCGGTGCAGCGCCTTGATGTCGTCGGCGTTCTGCGCCGGGGTCTGCACCATGTCCTGCGCGAGCATCTCGCGCTGCTCGGCGAGCGTCAGCCCGGTGAACGCGCGCATCTGCTCGGCGAGCGTCTCGAGCCCGATCACGCGGCCGCCCTTCTTCTTCAGGAACACGTTCTGCAGCTGCGCCTCGGTGCCGTACTCGGTCTGCAGGCCGGCCGCCAGCGAGTCGTAGGTTTCGACGACCAGCGCCGCGAGCCACGGCCGCATCCGGCGGATCTCCGCGAGCGCGGCCGGGTTGCCGCGCAGGCGCGCCGCGAGGCGCTGCCACTGCGGCTCGGGCAGCAGGCGCTGCAGGCACGGGTAGCGGCACACGCCGTACTTCGACACGTCGTCCTGCGATTCGAGGAGGTCGTCCGGCGACAGTTCGAGCGCGAGCGTCGGCGACGCGGCGAGCGCCGCGAGGATGCGCGGCCGGAACGGCTGCGCGGGCGGATAGTCGGACGGGTCGCCCGTGTGCAGCGTGCCGAGCACGTACAGCGTGACCCTGCCCCGGGTCGCGACATAGAACGGCATGCGCGCGGGCTGCACGCGCACCGTGCCGCGCGCGACCGTGCCGTTCGACACGGACGGCACGTGGAAGCCCGGCAGGTTCATGCCGGGCGGCGGAACCTGCGACGGATGGATCGGCGAACTCGCCGGCGCGCGCCGTTCGGCACGCGCGGCGTCGACCGGGACCAGCACGCTGGCCGCCACGCACGCGCCGGCCAGCGCCGCGCCCGTGACCGTGCGCACGCTCCAGCGCCGTGCATTGCGGCACGCGCGCATCACGCGCGCGCGGCCGCCCCCCGAACGGCGCACGCCAGGCGCGCGCGCCGCCAAACCATCAGGCATTCACCTCCCCTACCTCCTCGGCGCGATGGCAGGCCACGCGGCGTCCGTCGACGTCGCGCAGCTGCGGTTCCTCGACGCGGCAGCGCTCGACCGCGTACGGGCAGCGCTGGTGAAACGCGCAGCCCGACGGTGGATTGAGCGGCGACGGCAGCTCGCCCTGCAGCTTGATCTGCACGCGGCGGTCTTCCTCGAAGATCGCCGGCGTCGCCGACATCAGCGCGCGCGTGTACGGATGGCGCGGATGCGCGTAGATCGTCGCCTTGTCGCCGAGCTCCGCGACGCTGCCGAAGTACATCACCATCACGTCGTCGGCGACGTGCTCGACCACCGACAGGTTGTGCGAGATGAACACGTAGCTCGTCTTGAACTGCTCCTGCAGGTCCATGAACAGGTTCAGGATCTGCGCCTGGATCGACACGTCGAGCGCGGACACCGGTTCGTCGGCGACCACGATCCGCGGATCGAGGATCATCGCGCGCGCGATCGCGACCCGCTGGCGCTGGCCGCCCGAGAACATGTGCGGATAACGCTTCGCGTGCTCGGGCCGCAGGCCGACCGTGCGCATGATCTGCGCGACGCGCTGCGCGCGTTCGGCGGCCGTCAGGTTCGCGTTGATCTCGAGCGGCTCGGACAGCGTCTGCTCGACGGTCTTGCGCGGGTTCAGCGACGCGAACGGGTTCTGGAACACCATCTGCACGCGGCGGCGCAGGTCGGCGACCGTCTCGCGGCTCGCGCCGGCCACGTCCTTGCCGTCGATCGTCAGGTGGCCCGAGGTGGGCGTCTCGATCATCGTGAGCTGGCGCGCGAGCGTCGATTTCCCGCAGCCCGACTCGCCGACGACGGCGAGCGTCTTGCCGCGCTTGAGCGTGAACGACACGCCGTTCAGCGCCTTCACCGTGCCCTGCCCGAACATCCCGCGCTTGACCGTGTAGTGCTTCGCGAGCCGGTCGGCGACCAGCACCGCTTCCTCGTCGTGCGGCACGCGAGGCGTTTCGTGGACTGCATTCATCGTGCGCCTCCCGTCAGGTCGAGGTTGGAAACATTGAGCGGCTTGATGCAGCGCGCGCGCATCGCATCGTTGGCCGGCACCAGCGTATCGAGCGCCGGACGCGCCTTGCGGCAATCGTCGACGACGTACTTGCAGCGCGGCGCGAACAGGCACCCGGACGGGCGATCATCGCGGCCCGGCACCATGCCCGGCAATGCGGCAAGGCGACGCGCCCCCTGATTGTGCTCGGGAATCGCCGCGAGCAGCGCTTCGGTATACGGATGATGCGGCGCACGGAAGATGTCCGGCACGCGATTGGTCTCGATGACCTCGCCCGCATACATCACCGCGACGCGCTGCGCGACCTCCGACACGACGGCCAGGTCGTGCGAGATCAGCACGAGCGCCATCCCGCGCTCCTTCTGCAGCTTCACGAGCAGGTCCATGATCTGCGCCTGGATCGTCACGTCGAGCGCGGTGGTCGGCTCGTCGGCAATCAGCAGCTTCGGGTTGCACGCGACCGCCATCGCGATCATCACGCGCTGGTTCATGCCGCCCGACATCTGGTGCGGGAACGCCGTGATGCGGTTCTTCGCATCCGGAATGCCGACCTGGTCGAGCAGCTCGAGCGCGCGCCGGTGCAGCGCGTCGCCGCGCAGGCCTTCGTGCAGCTTCAGCACCTCCTTGATCTGGTAGCCGACCGTGTAGCTCGGGTTCAGGCTCGTCAGCGCGTCCTGGAACACCATCGCGATGTCCTTGCCGACGATCTTGCGGCGCGCCTTCGGCGACGCCTTCAGCAGGTCCACGCCGTTGAACGTGACCTCGTCGGCCGTCACCTTGCCCGGCGCATCGATCAGGCCCATCAGCGCCATCATCGTCACGCTCTTGCCCGAGCCCGATTCGCCGACGACGCCCACGACCTCGCCCGGCGCGATCGACAGGTTGATCCGGTCGACCGCGGGCAGGCCGTTGAAGTTCACCGCGAGATTGCGGATAGTCAGTAGATCTTGGCTCATGGTCACGCCATCCGCTTCAGTTTGGGATCGAGCGCGTCGCGCAGCCCGTCGCCGAGCAGGTTGATCGCGAGCACCGAAATCAGGATCGACAGGCCGGGCATCGTCACGATCCACCACGCGTTGTCGATGTAGTCGCGCGCGGACGCGAGCATCGCGCCCCACTCGGCGGTCGGCGGCTGCACGCCGAGGCCGAGGAAGCCGAGCGCGGCCGCGTCGAGGATGGCCGACGAGAAGCCGAGCGTCGCCTGCACGATCAGCGGCGCGGTGCAGTTCGGCAGCACCTGCGAGAACATCAGGCGCAGCGTGCCGGCACCGGCCACGCGCGACGCCGTCACGTACTCCTTCTGCAGCTCGCCGAGCGCGGATGCGCGCGTGAGACGCACGTAGGCCGGCAGCGCGACGATCGCGATCGCGAACATCGTGTTGGTGAGGCCCGGGCCGATGATCGCGACGACCGCCACCGCGAGCAGCAGCGACGGCAGCGCGAGCAGCACGTCCATGATGCGCATCACGGGCGTGTCGGCCCACTTCTGGAAGAACGCGGCGATCAGCCCGAGCACGATGCCGGGGATCAGCGCGAGCACGACCGACACGAAGCCGATCCAGAACGACATGCGCGCGCCGAACATCAGGCGCGAAAGGATGTCGCGGCCCGCTTCGTCGGTGCCGAGGATGAACTGCCAGTTGCCGCCCGCGAGCCATGCGGGCGGGATCTTCACGTAGTCGCGGTATTGCTCGACCGGGCTGTGCGGCGCGATCAACGGCGCGAACAGCGCGACGAGGATCAGCACCAGCACGACGATGCCGGCGCCGACGGCGCCGCGGTTGCGCGAGAAATTGGCCCAGAACTCGCGCAGCGCGAGCGCACGGCCGCCGGCCGGCGCGGATTCGCTCGGCAGGGTGTTTTGCAGATTGCTCATGGAATTACCTCGTGTGGCGGATGCGCGGATTCAGCACGCCGTACAGCAGGTCGACGACCAGGTTCACGACGATCACGAGCGTCGCGATCAGCAGGATGCCGCCCTGGACGACCGGATAGTCGCGGCGGCCGATCGCATCGATCAGCCACTTGCCGACACCGGGCCACGAAAAGAGCGTCTCGGTCAGCACGGCGCCGGCCAGCAGCGTGCCGATCTGCAGGCCGATCACGGTGACGACCGGGATCAGCGCATTGCGCAGCGCATGCACGACGACCACGCGCACGGGCGACAGCCCCTTTGCGCGCGCCGTGCGGATGTAGTCCTCGCGCAGCACTTCGAGCATCGACGAGCGCGTCATCCGCGCGATCACCGCGAGCGGGATCGTGCCGAGCACGATCGCCGGCAGGATCAGGTGGCTGACGGCCGATTTGAACGCGCCTTCGTCGGGTGCGAGCAGCGCGTCGATCAGCATGAAGCCGGTCGGATGCGGGAAATCGTATTCGACCGCGATGCGGCCCGACACGGGCGTCCAGCCGAGGTACGACGAAAACACCATGATGAGGATCAGCCCCCACCAGAAGATCGGCATCGAGTAGCCGGTGAGTGCGGTGCCCATCACGCCATGATCGACGACCGAGCCGCGCCGCAGCGCGGCGATCACGCCGGCCGGCAGCCCGACCGCGAGCGCGAACACGAGCGCGCACAGCGACAGTTCGACGGTCGCCGGGAAGCGCGCGAAGAATTCGCCCGCGACGCTGGTGTTGGTGATGATCGACGTGCCGAGGTCGCCATGCAGCGCCCGGCCGATGTAGTGGATGTACTGCAGGGGCAGCGGCTGGTCGAGCCCGAGGCGTTTCATGGCCTCCGCATGCATCGCGGGATCGACGCCGCGCTCGCCCATCATCACTTCGATGGGGTCGCCCGGTATCAGGTGAATCAGCGCAAACGCCAGGATGGTGATGCCGATGAAGGTCGGGATCACCATGCCCACGCGGCGCAACACGAATGTGAACATGATGCGTCTCGTATTTTCTTGTGGGAAATGTACGACCGGCGACGAGGGGCTTTTGGCCCCTCGTCGCCGGATGATTTCAAGCCGGTCTTCTCAAGACGACAGCTTACGCCAGGCCGGTTACTTCACGCTGACACCGTCGAAACGCGCATAGCCGAGCGGCTCGATGCGCATGTCGACCACGTTCTTGCGTACCGGCTGGTAGACCGTCGAGTTCGCGATCGGCGAGAACGGCAGCTGCTGCGCGAAGATCTGCTGGGCCTGCGTGTAGATCTTCGTGCGCGCGTCCTGGCCCGTCGTCGTGCGACCCTTCTGGATCAGGTCGTCGAACGGCTTGTAGCACCAGTGCGAGAAGTTGTTGCCCTTGATCGCCTCGCAGCCGAGCAGCGTGCCGAGCCAGTTGTCCGGGTCGCCGTTGTCGCCCGTCCAGCCGATCAGCATCGTGTCCTGCTCGCCCGTGTGCGCGCGCTTGATGTACTCGCCCCACTCGTACGTGACGATCTTCGCCTTCACGCCGATCTTCGCCCAGTCGGCCTGGATCATCTCGGCCATCAGGCGGGCGTTCGGGTTGTATGCGCGCTGCACCGGCATCGCCCACAGCGTGATGTCGAAACCGTTCGGATAGCCGGCCTTCGCGAGCAGCGCCTTCGCCTTCTCGGTGTCGTTCGGGGCCATCTTCAGGTTCTTGTCGTACGACCATTGGGTCGGCGGCATCGGCGCGCTGGCGGCCTGGCCGGCACCCTGATAGACGGATTCGAGAATCGCCTTCTTGTTGATCGCCATGTCGAGCGCCTGACGCACTTCGAGCTTGTCGACCGGCTTGTGCTCGACGTTGTACGCGAGGTAGCCGAGGTTGAAACCCGGCTGCGACGGCATGTCGATGCCCGAGTCGGCCTTCAGCGCCGCGATGTCGGCCGGACGCGGATAGCTCATCACCTGGCACTCGTTGCGCTTGATCTTCTGCACGCGCACGCCCGGGTCGGGCGTGATCGAGAAGATCAGCTTCGACAGCTTCACCGCGCCCTTCTTCCAGTAATCAGGATTGCCATCGAAACGGATCGTCGCGTCCTTCGTATAGCTGCGGAAGATGAACGGGCCCGTGCCGACCGGCTTCTGGTTGATGTCGGCGGCCTTGCCGGCCTTCATCAGCTGGTCGCCGTACTCGGCCGACAGGATCGACGCGAATTCCATCGCCATGTTCTGGATGAACGGCGCGTTCGGCTCGGACAGCGTGAACTTCACGGTGTACGGATCGACCTTCTCGATCTTCGTGATCAGCTTGTCGAGGCCCATGTCGGTGAAGTACGGGAACGACACCGGGTAGGCCTTGCGGAACGCATTGTTCGGATCGAGCATGCGCTCGAACGAGAACACGACGTCGTCCGCGTTGAATTCGCGCGTCGGCTTGAAGAAGTCGGTCGTGTGGAACTTCACGCCATGACGCAGGTGGAACGTGTACACCTTGCCGTCGGACGAGACGTCCCACTTCTCGGCGAGGCCGGGCTCGACCTTGGTGCCGCCGCGCTCGAATTCGACGAGGCGGTTGTAGACGGTGAACGTGGCGGCGGTGAAATCGACGCCGGTCGTGAATTGCGCGGAATCAAAACCCGCCGGGCTGCCTTCTGAGCAGTAGACGAGCGTTTTGTTCGGGATCTGTGCGAATGCAGAACCCGCGACGCCGAGCGATGCCGCTGCCACGCCTGCGATGGCGGTAACACGCAGGGTGTGCAACAGACGGTTGTATTCCATGTTTCCTCCAGGTCTCCAGATCGGAACCGGTCCCCCTGGGGGCCGGGTACGCGGATATTACTTGAGCTAGCGATTTTGCAACAAGCTGGAGAAAAAACTCTTCTAGACGCGCATCCACGCGGGTTTTTGCGGATGTCTTGCACACGCGAAAAGTGCCTCTGCGCGCGCGAGCGGCCATTTCGTTCATCCCGCGCATGTTTCGTTCGACAACTAAACAATTCGGGCGCGAACGCAGAGGGTTGTCGCGCCGTGCTCAGGGCCAGGCCGCACATCGTTGCGGCTTCCGAAACGATGCATGCGATGCAATGCAATGTCAGGCCGGCGCGTCGAGATCCGCGCTGCGCGCGGGCACGAACGCGACCGCGACGATCGACAGTGCGATTCCCGCCATCACGTAATAGGTCGGCGCGAGCGGCGTGCCCGTCACCTTGATCAGCCACGTGACGATGAACTGCCCGAAACCGCCGAACAGCATCACCGCGACGTTGTACGCGATCGACAGCCCGGTCGAGCGCACGTTGGCCGGGAACAGCTCGGCGATCATCGCGCCGAACGGCCCGTAATAGCCGGCGAGCGTCACCGACAGCACGGCCTGCACCACGATCAGCCGCGCGATGCTCGGCGCCGCGTCGAGCCACGCGAACAGCGGATACATCAGCACGAGCGTCAGCCCGAGCGACCACAGCGACAGACCCTTGCGGCCGATGCGGTCCGACCATGCGCCCGCGACCGGCGACAGCACCATCAGCAGCAGGTTGCCGATGATCACCGCATAGAACGATTGTGCATACGGCAGCTTCAGCTGCTTCACCGCGAAGGTCGGCAGATAGCTGATCAGCACGTAGACCGTCACCGTCAGCGCGATCACCGAGCCGAGCCCGCACAGCACCTCGCGCGGATGGCGCGTGAACACTTCGCCGAGCGTTGCGCGGCGTGCGCTTTGCTGCGCATGCAGGAACGCTTCGGAATCGGCGAGATGACGGCGGATGTAGAAACCGATCGGGCCGATCACGAGCCCGAGGATGAACGGCACGCGCCAGCCCCAGCTGCGCAGCGCGTCGTGCGACAGCCCGCGCGTGACGGCCGCGCCGACGAGCGCGCCGATCAGCAGCGCGCCCGCCTGGCTCGCCATCTGCCAGCTGCCGTAGAAGCCGCGTTTCGAGAACGGCGCGGCTTCGATCAGCAGCGCCGTTGCGCTGCCGAATTCACCGCCCGCCGAGAAGCCCTGCAGCAGGCGGCCGAGCACGATCAGGAGCGGGCCGCCGATGCCGATCGCCGCATAGGGCGGCGCGATCGCGAGCAGGAAGATGCCGGCCGTCATCAGCAGGATCACGAGCGACAGCGCGGCCTTGCGGCCCGCGCGGTCGGCGTACAGCCCGAACACGATGCCGCCGATCGGGCGCATGAAGAACGCGACGCCGAAGGTCGCGGTGGTCAGGAGCAGCGACGAGTATTCGCTGGTCGTCGGGAAGAACAGTTCGGCGATCACGACGGTCATGAAGCCGAACACCGTGAAGTCGTACCACTCGAGCGCGTTGCCGATCACGGCGGCGACTACCGCGCGGCGGTTCAGCGCGCGCTCGGGCCGGATCGTTTTCGTTGAATTCGCAATCGTCGCCATGCGAGCCTCGTTCTCGTGAATCCGCCGTATCGGGCGCGACGCGCGGAGGGCCCGCGGCGCGTTGGTTTGCAGCGAGTGTAGAAAGCGACGGAACCGTTTTCAAGCATAAAAAACGCCCGCCATCGTCCGATGGCGGGCGTTTTGCGGTTTTCGCCACATTGCGGCATCGCACGATGCCGCCGCGGGCATCAACCCATCTTCGAGAATGCGCTGCACCAGCCCTTCGCCGATACCTGCTTGCCCGGGAATGCACCGCACGGGCCCGACGCCGAGCCCTTCTTGCCCTGGTACAGCATGCAGGCCGCGCAATCCTGGCCCGCTGCGTATTTCGGATACTTCGTCTTGTCGACCTTCGTCGCATCGGCCTTGTAGCCGAGCGCCACGGCGGTCGGATCCGTTTCCGACAGCATCGGCGCATCGGCCAGCGCTTCGCGCGACAGCGCCAGCGCGGACACGGCGCCGATGCTCGTGATCAGGAAACTCCGACGGGATGTTTTCATGGGGGACTCGCTCCAACGTTATCGGTTTGAAAGCCGTTCTGGCGACGGCCGTTCAACAGAATAACGCTCAAGCGCATGAATGTGCGCGCCGAAATGCCGGAGATAAGGGATTTCACACGGGGTCTCGCCCGGGGTTTCGCACGGCCGGCCCGCACGGATGCGGGCCGTGAACGTCAGCCATGCGACGTCATGTCGGCGACGCGCTGCGCGAGCGCGAGCGACGCGGTCAGCCCCGGCGACTCGATGCCGAACAGGTTCACGAGGCCGCGCACGCCGTGCTGCGCCGTGCCTTGCACGATGAAGTCGGCCGGCGGCTCGCCGGGCCCCGCAAGCTTCGGCCGGATCCCCGCGTAGGCCGGCTGCAGCGCGTCGTCCGGCAGGTCGGGCCAGTACGTGCGGATCGACGTGTAGAACGCCGGCGCGCGCGCCGGATCGACTTCGTAGCGCAGCGCATCGACCCACTCGACGTCCGGGCCGAAGCGCGCCTGCCCGGCGAGATCGAGCGTCAGATGCACGCCGAGCCCCGCGCGGTCGGGCATCGGATAGACGAGATGCGAGAACGGCGCGCGCCCGGACAGGCTGAAGTAGTTGCCGCGCGCGAGATAGAGCGGCGGCACCCAGCGCGGATCGAGGCCGCGCGTGCGGCGTGCGAGCGCCTGCGCGCCGAGGCCCGCGCTGTTGATCACGCACGCGGCCTCGATTTCGGTCGGCGCGTCGCCGCCGGTGCGCACGACGAAGCGGCCGCCGCGCAACACGTCGATCGACTCGACCGGGGATTTCAGCGCGCACACCGCGCCGTCGCGCTCCGCGTCGCCGAGCAGCGCGAGCATCAGCTGGTGGCTGTCGACGATGCCGGTGCTCGGCGAAAACAGCGCCTCCACGCAATCGAGCGCGGGCTCGAGCGTCTGCGCCTCGGTGCGCGTGAGCGGCATCAGGTCGAGCACGCCGTTTTCCGCCGCGCGCGCGGCGATCGCCTTCAACTGCTTCACCTGCGCGGCGCTCGTCGCGACGAGCAGCTTGCCCACGCGCCGGTGCGGCACGTGACGCGTCTCGCAGAACTCGTACAGCAGGTCGCGCCCGCGCACGCACGACATCGCCTTCAGCGAGCCGCGCGCGTAGTAGAGCCCCGCGTGAATCACCTCGCTGTTGCGCGAGCTCGTGCCCGTGCCGATTGCGTCGGCCGCCTCGAGCACGATCGTTTCGCGTCCGCGCGCGGCCAGCTCCCGCGCAATCGCAAGACCGACGACACCCGCGCCGATCACCACACAATCCATCTGCTCCATGGCGTTTCGCGTCGCTCACGCGTCGAGGGGAGAGAAGAGAATTGTACGTCCCGGTTCGCCCGCCTGCCGAACGCGCTTGCATCGGCATGTCGCGTGCGCCGCGCCGCACGGCGCGACGCGCGCAGGCCGCGGCGAGGCGCGCGCCGCCGGCTCAGAACCCGATCGGCCGGCGCTTCGCCGCGCCCTCGTCGGCGCGGATGTCGGACGGTGCGATCACGTCCCGGCCGTCGAGCCGCGCGGCGCCGAACGCATGCAGCAGCGCACGGCGCATCGTGCGCGGCGGCGTCGCGGCCAGCACGTCGAGCGCGTCGTCGTCGAGCGTGTCGGGGAAGCGCCGCCCCCACGCGTGCGACGTGCGGATCTCGTCGTAGATCGTCTGCGCGATCCGGCGCGCGCCAGCCGCGTCCGGCGGCGCGATCTCGTACACGTTCATCCGGTTCAGCAGCGGCTCCGGGATCGCCTGCGCATCGTTCGCGGTCGCGACCCAGATCACGTTGCCCGCATCGATCGGCACCTCGGCGAATTCGTCGACGAACGCGCGCGCGGTGTCGTGCTCGAGCAACGCGTACAGCGCGCCGAGCGGATCGTATTGCGCGTCGCTGCCCGCCTTGTCGATCTCGTCGACCGCGATCACCGGGTTCGCGTAGCTGCCGTTGACGAGCGCTTCGAACACCTTGCCGGGCTTCGCGTTCTTCCATTGCGACGACGCGCCCGACAGGATCCAGCCGGCCGTCAGCGAACTCATCGGCACGTAGTGGTACGCGGTGCCGAGCAGCTGTGCGAGCGCCTTCGCGAAATGCGTCTTGCCGATGCCGGGCGGCCCGAGCAGCAGGATCGGCATCAGTTCGAGCCGGTCGTCGGTCTCGAGGCACAGCGCGACCTGCTTGCGCACGTCGTCGAGGGGCTCGGTGAAATTGGGCAGCGCGTCGCCGAGTTCGTCGAACGACGGCATCCGGTTCGGCTTCACGCAAAAGCGCAGATTGCCGGTCTTGAGCATCCGCTCGTAGGTAGCGCGCAGTGCGTCGCTCGCGCTCTCGTTCAGCTCGTTCAACGCGGTCTCGACCTGCTCGAGGTCGTACACCGTGCTGAAGGACGCCACCGCCAGTTCCTGTTTCACCATCGCCGTCGTCATACCAACCTCGCCACTGCTGCCGCCACACGATCATCAGACCCTTACGATTTCAGTGTAGCGATCCCGCATCGGCGTGCAAGCAAGCAGCCACCGCGGTCTGCTGCTAACACCGTGCGCGCGCTGCGGCGTCGCGCCGCGCGGCGTATGATCGATGATTCACCGGCCGTCGCGCCGGCCTCGCCACGGCGCCCGCGCGGCGCCGCGCGCTTCGTCTCGAAGGGTTGCCGATGTCCGTCCCCGCTGCTGTCTCGCGCGTCGATCCCGACGCGATCCACGCCGTCGACGCTGTCGACGCCGCGCTCAAGTCGCGCCGCGCGATTCGCGCGTTCCTGCCGACGCCCGTGCCGCGCGACACGCTCGAGGCGATCCTCGAAGCCGCGAGCCGCGCGCCGTCGGGCACCAACATCCAGCCGTGGCACGTGTACGTCGCGACCGGCGCGACCCGCGACGCGCTCGCCGCGGCCCTCACCGCGGCATACGACGATCCGGCGCGCGACGAGAAATACGTCGCCGAGTACGACTACTATCCGCGCGAATGGGTGCCCCCGTACATCGACCGGCGCCGCAAGGTCGGCTGGGACCTGTATGGTCTGTTGAACATCGGCCGCGACGAAAAGGCCCGCATGCACGCGCAGCATGCGCGCAACTTCCGCTTCTTCGATGCGCCGGTCGCGCTGTTCTTCACGCTCGACCGCGTGATGACGCACGGCGCATGGCTCGACTGCGGGATGTTCCTGCAGGGCGTGATGACGGCCGCGCGCGCACGCGGCCTCGACACCTGCCCGCAGGCCGCGTTCGTGCCGTTCCACCGGATCGTCGCCGAGCATCTCGGCATCCCGGCCAACGAGCAACTCGTGTGCGGGATGTCGCTCGGCCATGCGGACCCGCACGCGATCGAGAACCGCCTCGTCACCGAGCGCGCGAGCGTCGCCGAGTTCGCGCGCTTTTTCGCTTGAAAACGCGTGACGCGCACCTACCTTTCGATCAGGACCAAATCGTGCTGCGAACCCGCGGCGACGCATCGTGTCACGCGACCGTCCGGATCGATCGGGCGTAAGATGTGCGTCCGTTCCCCGCTACCCCGCGTTTCCGGAGAAGTTTCATGCTGAAACACGGCCTGGCCGTCCTGCTCGCGAGCGCCGCGCTCGCGGCCCATGCGCAGAGCGCCGCACCGGCAGCCGTCGCATGGGAGATCCAGGTGGTGCGCGACGGTCAGACGATCGACACGTTCCAGCAACGCACCACCGTCGGTCAGACCCGCACCGACACCCATCGCTATCCGTCCGCCGTGCCCGTCGGCTGCGGCAACGCCGCGCGCGTCGTGCCGACCGAGCGCTCGCGCTCGGTGACGGTCGCGCCGCTCACCGTCGACGACGCCGCCCGCACCGTGTCGCTCGCGCTCGACGTGCAGGAAACCCTCGACGACGAAAACGCGACGCGCAACGATCCGTGCGTGCCCGCGTCGCCGCGGCAGATCGTCGCGAGCCATCCGGGGCTGTCGGTCGGCGGCGACGCATGGACCGACTGGACGCTCGTCGAGCAGCGCCCGCATCTCGTCTACCGCGTGCGCGCGCACGTCGCGAAGGACTGAGCGCCATGTCCGCCGACGCCCTGTCCCTGCCGTTCGCCGAACCGCACGCCGCGCCCGACGAAATCACCGCGGTCAGCTGGAACCTGCACAAGGGCCGCTCGCCGCTCGGCTTCACCGCATGGAACGCGATGCGCAACTGGATGCAGTCGACGCACGCCGACGTGTATTTCCTGCAGGAAGCGATGGCGCGCCGCATGCCGCGCCCGATGCTCGCCCCCGGCTTCGGCGCGCCGATGGACGACGCGGTCGACGACGTGTGGCACTGCCAGGCCACCGAGATCGCGCAGGCGCTCGACTGGCAGATCGCGCTCGGACCGAACGTGTTCAAGCCGTCGTGGCGGCACGGCAACGCGATCCTGTCGCCGCACCCGCTCGACCTCGGCGGCCGCTGGGACATCTCCGCGCACCGCTTCGAGCGGCGCGGGCTGCTGGTCGCGCGCGCGACGCTCGCCGGCGCGCGGCCCGTCACGCTGCTGTGCGCGCACCTCGCGCTCACGCGTGCGGCGCGGCTGCGCCAGATGCACTGGATCGCGCACTGGATCGTGCGCAACGCGGGCGACGACCCGCTCGTGCTCGCCGGCGACTTCAACGACTGGCGCAACGATTCGGTCGCGCTGTTCGCCGAGATCGGGCTGTCCGAAGTCGCGACGCTGCTCGGCGAGTCGGGCCGCACGTTCCCCGCGTTCTCCCCGGCGCTCGCGCTCGACAAGATGTTCGTGCGCGGGCTGACGCCGCTCGAATGGCAGGCGCCGTCCGGCGAAACCGCGTGGCTGTCGGACCACCTGCCGTATATCGCGCGGCTGCGCCTCGATTCGCAGTGACGCGGCAGCACCGCATGCCCGCGACTACCGAAGCGCATATCGCGGCGGCCGGTTCACCTGCCTGACCGGCTCGAAAGCGTGCGCGTTCCGGACCCGCGTGTTCGCGGCGCGAAGCTCGCTGCCGCTTACTGAAAGCTGTTTGCAAGATTCCGTTGCGCCAAATCCGCGCAGCCGCGCGGGTCAAGCCCGCATCTGCCCCAAGCAGGGTAAAATAAAGAGTTCCTCAAACGTCTGTCATCGAGAAGGCGCGTGTCCGACGCGCCGGCCGGCCGATCCGCGATCGGGCCGACGCACTCGGTTTTTTTGCCCGTTTTTGGGCCCGTTACACGCGTCCGCTACGCGCGTCCGTTTTCAAAGCCATGAGCAAATACGACACCGCCACCGTCCAATCCGTCCATCACTGGACCGACACGCTTTTCAGCTTCACCTGCACCCGTGAGCCGAGCCTGCGCTTCAACAACGGCGAATTCACGATGGTCGGCCTCGAGGTCGACGGCAAGCCGCTCGCGCGTGCCTACTCGATCGTCAGCCCGAACTACGAAGAGCACCTCGAATTCTTCAGCATCAAGGTCCAGAACGGCCCGCTGACGTCGCGCCTGCAGCACCTGAAGGTGGGCGACTCGGTGCTGATCGGCAAGAAGCCGACCGGCACGCTCGTCGCCGACAACCTGCTGCCCGGCAAGACGCTGTGGATGCTGTCGACCGGCACGGGGCTCGCGCCGTTCATGTCGATCATCCGCGACCCGGACATCTACGAACGCTTCGACAAGGTCATCCTGACGCACACCTGCCGCCTGAAGGGCGAGCTGGCGTACATGGACTACATCAAGCACGACCTGCCGGGCCACGAGTACCTCGGCGACATCATCAAGGAAAAGCTCGTCTACTACCCGACGGTCACGCGCGAAGCGTTCGACAACGAGGGCCGGATCACCGACCTGATCGCGACGGGCAAGCTGTTCACGGACCTCGGCGTGCCGGCGTTCTCGCCGGAAAACGACCGCGTGATGCTGTGCGGCAGCACCGCGATGCTGAAGGACACGACCGACCTGCTGAAGCAGGCCGGCCTCGTCGAAGGCAAGAACAGCGCGCCGGGTCACTACGTGATCGAGCGCGCATTCGTGGACTGATCGAGCCCCGAATTTGTGCCGTATCAAGAACCGGAGCAAAAGCTCCGGTTTTTTTTCGTCCCTACTTGGCGAATTCGTAACAAACTGGGACCATTCCATGTCAAATCGTTACATTTGGATACGCGCAGCGCCGGTGCTTTCGTGTCGGTGTTTTTCCTACAGCCAGCTTCATTCCGATTATTCACATTTACCCTTAAACCTCCGTCTGACATGACCTTTTCAAAATTTTTGAGATATTATTCGGCCCGCATGGTTGGCGTCGGGACGGTCATTGAAGGGTCGGACTCAAACGTTACAAATTGTAACTTCTGTTACCTCGGCAAAGGGCGATTCCCTGACGGCGACCGTCATCGAAACGGCAGCCGATTCACGCAGCCAGCCGGTGCCCGAACCGCTTTCTGACAGCAGGGAGAGTCATGGATACGTCGCTCAACGCGCCCCCGGGCGCCCACGCCCCGTTCCCGTCGCAGCCGCGCGTGCCTGGCGACGGCGCGGCAGCCCCCGTGGCCGAAGCCCTGCCCAACCGCGACACGTCCGCCGCCCGGATCGCGGCACTGTCTCTTCAGCTGACGGCCGCCGACGAAGCGGCCCGCCGCCATCTGGCCGGCGAACTGCATGACGGGCTCGGCGCCGAACTTACCGCCGCGCGTTTCGCGCTCGCAAACGTTCAAACGTGGCTGCCGGCCGATGCGCCGGAGGGCTGCCTGCGCGCGCTCGAGCTGGCGCAGCGGTCGCTCGACGCCGCGACCGACGCCAACCGCCGGCTGATCGACGAGCGCGACACGCCGGCACTCGACGGCGGCGTCGTCGGCGCACTGTCGACGTGGGCCGACAGCCACGCGGCCCGCACCGGCCTGCGTACGAGCTTCGTCTGCGCGGCCGACGCGCGGCTCACGCAACTCGGCGGCGCCGGCGCGCTCGCGATCTTCCGTGTCGCGCAGGAAGCGCTGTCGAACGTCGCGAAGCATGCGCGCGCGGCGTCCGTCGACGTGCAGATCGACACGGACGCCACCCATCTGTCCCTGATCGTCACCGACGACGGGACCGGTTTTGCCCGCAGCCGGCGCGCCGGCTACGGCCTCGCCGGGATGCGCGCACGCTGCGAGGCGTTCGGCGGCAGCTTCGACGCGCGTGCGCCGGAAGCGGGCCGCGGCACGCGCGTCATCGCGCGCTTCGCGTGGGACTCGCTGTTCGCGGTGCCGGCCGCCGCGCGCCGCGCGTCGCTTTCGTGAGGTCGTCATGAGCCTGAACATCCTGCTCGTGGACGATCATGCGATCGTCCGCCAAGGGATCCGCCACCTGCTGATCGACCGCGGTGTCGCGCGCGACGTGACCGAAGCCGAGACCGGCAGCGATGCGATGACCGCGGTCGACCGCCAGGCCTTCGACGTGATCCTGCTCGACATCTCGCTGCCGGACGCGAACGGCATCGAGGTGCTCAAGCGCATCAAGCGCAAGCTGCCGGGCGCGCCGGTGCTGATGTTCTCGATGTACCGCGAGGACCAGTACGCGGTGCGCGCGCTGAAGGCCGGCGCGTCCGGCTACCTGTCGAAGACGGTGAATGCCGCGCAGATGATCGGCGCGATCCAGCAGGTCGCGGCCGGCCGCAAGTACGTGAGCCCGGCGATGGCCGAGGCGCTCGCCGAATACGTGTCGTTCGAGAACGAGCCGCTGCCGCACGAGAAGCTGTCCGACCGCGAATACCAGACGCTCTGCATGCTCGCGTCGGGCAAGCGCCTCACCGACATCGCGAACACGCTGTCGCTGTCGGTGAAGACGGTCAGCGTGTACCGGTCGCGGCTGCTCGAGAAGATGCGGCTGTCGAACAACGCGGAACTGACGTTCTACGTGATGAGCAACCGGCTCGTCGAGATGACGCCCGCGTCGGGCGCCTGATCCGCCGGATTCACCGGAATCGCGCCGTTCACCGCGCCTGCCTGCGCCGCACTGGCGCCGGCCGCCGAATGCTGCGCGCAAGCGCTTGTTTTGTCGGGCGATTCCGGAGCACGCCGCTGCGCCGCAGCGGGTCTTTCACGCCAAATCGGCTAAAATTGCGGGTTTTCACTCACTCGGCGCCGCCGCGCGCGCGCGCGCCGGAGACACATCCGCAATGTCCCTCTTCCGCAAGAAAAACGTCGATCGCATGATCGCCGGCGCGCACGGCGCCGGGCTCAAGAAAGCGCTCGGCGCAATCGACCTCACCTTCCTCGGCATCGGCGCGATCATCGGCACCGGCATCTTCGTGCTGACCGGCACGGGCGCCGTGCAGGCCGGCCCCGCGCTGATGCTGTCGTTCGTGATCGCCGCGATCGCATGCGGCCTCGCGGCGCTGTCGTACGCCGAATTCGCGTCGACGATTCCGGTCGCGGGCTCGATCTACACGTACTCGTACGCGACGCTCGGCGAGCTCGTCGCGTGGATCATCGGCTGGGACCTGATGCTCGAATACGGCCTCGCGGCGTCGGCCGTGTCGGTCGGCTGGTCGGGCTACCTGCAGTCGCTGCTGCAGGGCTTCGGGCTCTCGCTGCCGACCGTGCTGACGGCCGCACCCGGCGCGATTCCGGGCGTCGTCACGTGGTTCAACCTGCCGGCGTTCCTCGTGATGGTGGTGATCACGACGCTGCTGTCGATCGGCATCCGCGAGTCGACCCGCATCAACAACATCATGGTGTTCATCAAGGTGTCGGTCGTGCTGCTCGTGATCGCGGTCGGCGTGTTCCACGTGACGCCCGCGAACTGGAAGCCGTTCATGCCGCACGGCTGGAACGGCGTGTTCGGCGCTGCGGCCGTGATGTTCTTCGCGTTCATCGGCTTCGACGCGGTGTCGTCGGCGGCCGAGGAAGTGAAGAACCCGAAGCGCGACCTGCCGATCGGCATCATCGCGTCGCTCGCGGTGTGCGCGGTGCTGTACGTGACGGTCGCGGCGGTCGCGACCGGCATCGTGCCGTCGGCGCAGTACGCGAACGTGTCGCATCCGATCTCGTATGCGCTGCAGATCGCCGGCGAGACGTGGGTCGCGGGCTTCATCGACCTCGGCGCGGTGCTCGGCATGCTGACCGTGATCCTCGTGATGAGCTACGGCCAGACGCGGATCATCTTCGCGATGTCGCGCGACGGGCTGCTGCCGGCGACGCTGTCGCGCGTGCATCCGCGCTACGCGACGCCGTTCCTGACGACCTGGCTCGTCGGCCTGTTCTTCGGGCTGATCGCCGCGCTCGTGCCGCTCAACGTGCTCGCCGAGCTGATCAACATCGGCACGCTCGCCGCGTTCTCGATGGTATCGATCGCGGTGCTGGTGCTGCGCCGCACGCACCCGGAACTGCCGCGCGCATTCCGCTGCCCGGGCGTGCCGGTGGTGCCGATCCTCGCGGTCGGCGCGTGCCTGTTCCTGATGCTGAACCTGCAGCCCGTCACGTGGGCCGCGTTCGGCATCTGGCTCGTGATCGGCCTCGTGATCTACTTCCTGTATTCGCGGCGCCACTCGAAGCTCGCGCACGGTCACCACGACGCGCATTGACCGCCGCCGCTGCGCGCGCAGCACCCAGCGTGTAGCGGTACGACGCCACGCCGGGCCGGCACCGGCCCCGTGCGCCCCGCTCCCTCCCGCCTGAATCGTCCCCGCCCGAATCGTCCCTGCCACAGGCGCACCCGCGCGGGCGGCGCGACATGCGCCGCTTCGCCCCGCCCGCGCACGATCGCTGCCCGATCGTCGCGATTTCTTGCCCGATCGTCCGGATTTGCCGCCACGATCTGCACGCTGCCGGCACGCGCGCGCCGGCCGGTTCATAATCCCGCCATCGAACGACGGCCCAGCCCGGCGGGCCGTCCGGCAACAGGAACAGGATGATGGAAAGCGTCGATCTCGATGTACTGAAATCCAGCGCGCGCTGGCTCGACGAAGGGCGCCGCGTGCTGCTCGTGACGGTCGTGAAGACGTGGGGCTCGTCGCCGCGCCCCGAAGGCGCGATGCTCGCGGTGCGCGAGGACGGGCTCGTGGTCGGCTCCGTGTCCGGCGGATGCATCGAGGACGACCTGATCGCCCGCGTGCATGCGAGCGGGATCGCGGCCGACGCGCGCCCGGAAGCCGTCAAGTACGGCGTGACGGCCGAGGAAGCGCACCGCTTCGGGCTGCCCTGCGGCGGCACGATCCAGCTCGTGCTGGAGCCGCTCACGCGCGACAGCGGGATCGCCGCGTTGTGCGCGGAAGTCGAAGCCGGCCGCCTCGTCACGCGCACGATGACGCTCGCGACCGGGCGCGCGTCGCTGTCACCCGCGCAGGCGACCGACGGGCTCGCGTTCGACGGCGAGCGGCTCGTGACGATCCACGGGCCGCGCTACCGGATGCTCGTGATCGGCGCCGGGCAATTGTCGCGCTATCTGTGCCAGATCGCGGTCGGCCTCGACTATCAGGTGACGGTTTGCGATCCGCGCGAGGAATACACGGATGCGTGGGACGTGCCGGGCACGCGCGTCGTGCACACGATGCCCGACGACACGGTGCTCGACATGAAGCTCGACGCGCGTTCGGCCGTGATCGCGCTCACGCACGACCCGAAGCTCGACGATCTCGCGCTGATGGAGGCGTTGAAGACGCCCGCGTTCTACGTGGGCGCGCTCGGCTCGCGACGCAACAATGCGGCGCGGCGCGAGCGGCTGCTCGAATTCGACCTGAGCGAGGCGGAACTTGCGCGGCTGCACGGGCCGGCCGGCATCTACATCGGCAGCCGCACGCCGCCCGAAATCGCGATCTCGATCCTCGCCGAAGTGACGGCCGCGAAGAATAACGTGTCGCTGCCGACGATCCTGCAGGTCGAGGGCGCGAAGGCCGCCCGCGAGATCGCGGCAAACGGCGGCGCGGCCTGCGGCCTCTGAGGCCCCCTCCAAACCGGTCGCTTCGCGCCAGCCCCCCAAGGAGACTTCCTTCGGGGCGGAAAACCTGGGGCGGCCCGGCGTTTTCTTGAGGCCGTCGCTGCGGTGCAAGGCCGCGCCGGATGGCCGTCATGCGTCGGCGGAAAACCGGCGCGCGTCGATGCCGACGTCAGGCAAGGCCCGCCGCGAGCGCCGCGGCGACCGAGCCGGCCACCAGCACGACGCCGACCGTGCGGCGCTTGTTCAGCTCCGTCCACAGCAGCACGCCCGTCAGCGATAGCAGGATCAGCGAACCCGCGATCGTGTCCATCAGCAGCACCCAGCCGAGATTCATGCCGACGCCGCGATGCAGGTTGTTCAGCGTCGTCAGGAACGTGTTGCCGCTGCGCTTCACCGACACGTAGCCGTTGCCGACCCAGTATTCCGCCTGCAGGTTCTGGTGCGGACCGAACAGGCCCATCTGCCAGTGCTCGGGCTGCATCACGCGCTTGTCGCCCCAGGCGACCGGCTGCGCAGGCTCCTTGCGCACGCGGCCCGGCCGGCCGTCGAAGTGCAGTTCCTGCTGGAGCCACTTCGTCATCGCGGCGGGCGACTTCGGCACCGGGTCCGGCAGCGCGATCTGCATCTGTTCGACCTGCGGTTCCCCGGTCGGGATCTTCAGCGGCGGCGCACGGTGGTTCAGCAGCACGCCCGTCACGCCGAACAGCAATCCGAGCACCGCGCCCCACAGTCCGACCCAGCCGTGCACCTTGCGCAGCCATTTGATGAAGGTCGCGCGGCGCGAGCGCTGGCGGCGCGCCGCGAGTTCGGCGTCGCTCAGGGGCCGTGCGGCCGGATGCAGCACGGTAACGCCCGCGGGGGGCCTGCCCGCCTGCGGCGGGGCGATCGTTTCGGGCGCGTTCACGCGAGAGTATCCATTCGTTCAAAGCAACGGGCGGCGCACGGAAAACGTACGCCGCCCGGAAAGCATGAAAATGAGAATGGATATCATTACACAAATGACGCGACCGCTCAATCCGCCGGCACACGCCGGAGCTGGCGAGAAAGTCCAGAGATAACCGAAAAAGCATGCTGATCTGGCACAGATAGCGATCACTAGACGAAAAATGCCGACGAAATGATCGCGAAAGACCCGGACAGCATTTCGCAAGAAAACCGGGTAGGCGGGCGGCTGGGCGAGCTTCGGCTTCGGCTTCGGCTTCGGCTTCGGCTTCGGCTTCGGCTTCGGTGCGGGCGCGGGCGCGGGCGTAGGCGCAGCGCCTCAGCGCCTCAGCGACTACTCAGCGGCGCAGCGGCGGCAACGGAAAGCGCGGCGCGGCGTCACCCGGTTCGGGCTCGGTGCGATCGAGCGCATACAGCCACGCGAGCAGATCCGCGACGGCCTGGTAAAGCTGCGGCGGAATCCGGTCGTCGAGGTCGACCTGCATCAGCAGCGACACCATCTCCGGCGCGGTATGCACGTACAGCCCCGCATCACGGGCGCGCGCGACGATCATCTCGGCGAGCAGGCCATACCCCTTCGCGACCACGCGCGGCGCGGCATCGCCGCCTTTCGGATCGTAGACGAGCGCGGCCGCGCGCTTGCGCGACGTCATGCTCATCGCGGCACCTCGTCGTCGGCGCCCGGCATGCCGCCAGCCGCACTGCGCGCATACGCGGCAGCGGCGGCCTGCGCGACGAGCGGATCGAAGCCGTCCGGCTCGTCGCCGACCGCGCGGATCGACAGTCCGCCGAGCTGCAGGCCCGATCCCTCGAACCGTTGCCGCAACGCCGCCTCGTTTCGCGTGAGCCGGTCGGCGCCGGCCGAATTCGCGCGCAGCCGCGCGACGAGCTGCTTGCCGTTCAACACCAGCTCCGCGTCGACCGTGCCGAGCGACGGCAACGTGAGCGTCAGCCGGGTGCGCCAGGCGATCCCGTCCCCCGTGTCGTCGCCGCTGCGCGACGCGCGGCCGCCCGGCTCGTCGGGCTCGATCGTCCAGTCGAGCCGCGCGCCGGGCCATGCCTCGCCCGCCCAGCGAAACTGGTCCGTCGCGAGTGCGTCGAGCTGCTGCCGGACGATCGGCACGGCGGCCGGATGCACGGGAGCCGATGCCTGCGCCTGCGGATCGGCCGACGCGGCGGCCAGTTCGGCGCGCGCCGGCGTCCAGCGCGGGTCGGGATGGTCGCCGAGCGGGTCGGTCAGCGCGGCCGTGGCCGACGCGGTACCGGGCCGTGCGGCCGGCTGCGTGTTCTGCACGAGCTCGTGCGGCACCGCACCGCCCGGCGCGGGCGCGCCCGGCTGCATGGCGGATCGCGGCGCGGCCGCCGGCAACGGCAGACGCGGCGCGAGCAGTTCGTCGAGCACATCGGGCGCATCGTGCTGCGCGGCATCCGGGGCGGGCTGCACCGGCACGGTCGTGAGGCGCGCCTGCGGTTCGCGCATCAGCGCGGCGAGCGGGCGCTGGCCGGCCAACCACTGCGCGAGATGGGATTCGTAGAAGAGGCCGCTTTCGCTCACGGCCTGCGCGAGCGCCGCGCGCAGCGCCGCGACGGGTGGTGCGGCAGCCGCAGCGCGCGTGGCCGCGACGTCGGACGCGGGCGACGCGGTTGAAGAAGTGCTGGAAGAAGCGATGTAGGAAGCAGTGGAAGAAGCGGCGGCCGAAGCGGCCGGATCGGAGGCGCTGTGCCCGACCGGCGGCGCGGTCGCCGCGACGCCCAGCAGCACGGAAGGGTCGGCCAGCAGCGGCGTGCGTCCGGCGATCACGGGTGTCGCGACACCGCCCGAGCGCGAGATCGCATCGAGCACGAGCGCGACATCGGACAGCGCCGTCTGCGCGGACGCCGGCGGCGCGGCCGGCGTGGCCCCCGTCGCGGGCGGCAACGACGCGCCGGCACCCGGCGTGCCGACTTGCGCGGTCGCGCCGCCGCCGGCGGGCGCCGTCACGGTGCCGGCCAGCAGGCTGTCGAGGCGGCTCGCCAGCAGGGCGGCCGCAACGGAGTCGATACCGGTCATGATCGAAGCCTGCTCACCTCAGCCACATCGTTGCGAAGCCGGGCACGCGGCTACCGCCGCCCCGGCAAACGGGCACTATCCGCGAGCGCGGTAGAGATCGGTCAATACCTCGGTCGAGCGCCGCGCCTCGAACAGCGCGGACAACCGCGCGACTTCCGGACTCGCGAGATCGCGGATCGCGGCGTCGTCGGCGAGGATGCGGCGAATCAGCGCGAGCTTGCGGCCGAGGTCCGCTTCGTCGAGCGCGACGCCCGGAGCGGCCGCCTTCAATCCGTCGACGAGCCTCAGGAATTCGGCCTGCAACTCCGGCAGCGCCCGCCAGTCCGCGCCGCGCGCCGCGCACAGCATGCGGCCGGACACGGCCGCGAGCGCCTCGTAGCGAGCGAAGTATTCGGCCTTGAGATTCATCGCGCCGCGCCCGCCGCCTGTTGCGCGGCCATGCGCGCGACTTCCGGCGCGATGCCCGTCCACGCTTCCTCGAGCGTCGCGAGCAGCCCGTCGACCTCGACCAGCATCGCGTCGCTCGCGTGCATGTTGGCTTCCAGCAGGCGCCGGCCGATATAGGTGTACAGCGCGTCGAGGCGCTCGGCGATCTGGCCGCCCGCGTCGCGATTCAGCGACACCTGCAGGCCGTTCTCGACGATCCCGATCGCCTTGCCGATCGCTTCGCCGCGTGCGGACACGTTGCCCTGCTGCAAATGCATGCGCGCGAGCGCGATGGCCTGCCGCGCGCCCTGGTACAGCATCGCGATCAGCCGGTGCGGGGAGGCGCCCATCACCCCCGTCTCGACGCCGACACGCGCGTACGCACTGGCTCCAGCGTGTCCTGGGGAAAACATGCGCTTCTCCTTGTGATGCGTTGGCTATGCGGTGGCCGCCGCCTTGCGATGCACGACGCGGCCTCGTTCCAGAGTTATCGGAACGGAATTGGAAAGCTTTAGGTGCGCGGGCCGCCGGCGCGGCAGGCAGGCTGCTCCCCTGGGCGGCTGCCCCGGGAAGCCCGTCGCCGGTTGCCCGTCGCCGGTTGCCCGCGGGTCAAACCGACATCTGCATGATGTCGTTGTACGCGCTCACGAGCTTGTTGCGGACCTGGAGCCCGAACTGGAAACCGATGTTGGCCTTCTGCATGTCGACCATCACGTCGTTCAGCGACACGTTCGCCGCGCCGACCTCGAACGCGTGCGCCTCGCCGAGCGCGTGCTGCTGGTCGCCGCTGATCTTGTCGAGCGACGCCTTCATCGCGCTCGCGAACGTGCCGGCCGTCGCGGCGCCCGAGCCGGCGAGCGCTGCCGCCGGGCTCGCGACGCCGCCGCTCGCCTGCGCGGCCATCGCCTGCATCTGTTGCAACACCGAACCGATTCCGCTGACGTTGGCAGCCATGCTGTCCCCAGACCTGTAAGAAATGAGACCCGGGCACACCGGGCGTTTCCGACGGCGCCGCACGACGCGCACCATGCCGGATCGCGAAAAAGGATAGCAGCGCGGCGCGCGCCAAAGCCGCGAAAGTACGGGGGAAACCCCGCTCTTTTCGGTCGATCGGAGTCGCGCCCGGGTCCCGATAATCGCATCGTGTCATTGTCCGTCCGCTCGTCCGAGCGGCTCAGTCGTCCCGCTCCGGAGAAACTCCACGCATGGATTCGCAGGCCAACTCGCTGATCAACCCCGACGCCCGCACGGGCCTCGCCAGCCCGGTGCCAGGCGCCACCGCGGCCGCCGCGTTGCCGGGAGCAGGCGGCGCCGGCGCGGACTTCGGGTTCGGCGGCTTCGCGGAACGCATCCCCGGCATCTCGCGGATGAAGGGCAACCCGAAGCTGCCGTTCGTGATCGCGGTCGCGTTCGCCGTCGCCGCGATCACCGCGCTCGTGCTGTGGAGCCGCGCGCCCGACTATCGCGTGCTGTACAGCAACCTGTCGGACCGCGACGGCGGCGCGATCATCACCGCGCTCCAGCAGGCAAACGTTCCCTACAAGTTCGCCGACGCGGGCGGCGCGATCCTGGTGCCGTCGAACCAGGTGCACGAAACGCGCCTGAAGCTCGCCGCGATGGGCCTGCCCAAGGGCGGCTCGGTCGGCTTCGAGCTGATGGACAACCAGAAATTCGGCATCAGCCAGTTCGCGGAGCAGGTGAACTACCAGCGCGCGCTCGAAGGCGAGCTGCAGCGCACGATCGAGTCGATCAACGCGGTGAAAACGGCGCGCGTGCATCTCGCGATCCCGAAGCCGTCGGTGTTCGTGCGCGACAAGGAAGCGCCGAGCGCGTCGGTGTTCGTCGACCTCTACCCGGGCCGCGTGCTCGACGAGGGCCAGGTCCAGGCGATCACGCGGATGGTGTCGTCCGGGGTGCCCGACATGCCGGCCAAGAACGTGACGATCGTCGACCAGGACGGCAACCTGCTCACGCAAACCGCATCGGCGTCCGGCCTCGACGCGAGCCAGCTCAAGTACGTGCAGCAGGTCGAGCGCAACACGCAGAAGCGCATCGACGCGATCCTCGCGCCGATCTTCGGCGCCGGCAACGCGCGCTCGCAGGTCAGCGCCGACGTCGATTTCTCCAAGCTCGAGCAGACCTCGGAAAGCTACGGCCCGAACGCCTCGCCGCAGCAGACCGCGATCCGCAGCCAGCAGACCAGCACGGCCACCGAACTCGCGCAGGGCGGCGCCTCGGGCGTGCCGGGCGCGCTGTCGAACACGCCACCGCAGCCGGCCTCCGCGCCGATCGTCGCCGGCAACGGCCAGAGCGGGCCGCAGTCGACGCCCGTCAGCGACCGCAAGGACCAGACGACCAACTACGAACTCGACAAGACGATCCGCCACGTCGAGCAGCCGATGGGCAACGTGAAGCGGCTGTCGGTCGCCGTCGTCGTCAATTACCAGCCGGTGGCCGACGCGAAGGGCCACGTGACGATGCAGCCGCTGCCACCCGCGAAGCTCGCGCAGATCGAGCAGCTCGTGAAGGACGCGATGGGCTACGACGAGAAGCGCGGCGACTCGGTGAACGTCGTGAACAGCGCGTTCTCGACCGCGAGCGATCCGTACGCCGACCTGCCGTGGTGGCGCCAGCCGGACATGATCGCGATGGCGAAGGAAGCCGCGAAGTGGCTCGGCATCGCGGCGGCCGCGGCGGCGCTCTATTTCATGTTCGTGCGCCCGGCGATGCGCCGCGCGTTTCCGCCGCCCGAGCCGGCCGCGCCGGCGCTCGCGGCGCCGGAGGATGCGGTCATGCTCGACGGCCTGCCCGCCCCGGACAAGGCCGACGAGCCCGATGCGCTGCTGCTCGGCTTCGAGAACGAAAAGAACCGCTACGAACGCAACCTCGACTACGCGCGCACGATCGCCCGCCAGGATCCGAAGATCGTCGCCACCGTCGTGAAGAACTGGGTGTCCGATGAACGCTGAAGGCTTGACCAAGAGCGCGCTGCTGCTGATGTCGATCGGCGAGGAAGAGGCCGCTGAAGTATTCAAGTTCCTCGCGCCGCGCGAGGTGCAGAAGATCGGCGCCGCGATGGCTGCGCTGAAGAACGTCACGCGCGAGCAGGTCGAGGACGTGCTGCAGGAGTTCGCGAGGGAAGCCGAGCAGCACACCGCGCTGTCGCTCGATTCGAGCGAGTACATCCGCTCGGTGCTGACCAAGGCGCTCGGCGAGGACAAGGCCGGCGTGCTGATCGACCGGATCCTGCAGGGCAGCGACACGAGCGGCATCGAGGGCCTGAAGTGGATGGACTCGGGCGCGGTGGCCGAACTGATCAAGAACGAGCATCCGCAGATCATCGCGACCATCCTCGTGCACCTCGACCGCGACCAGGCGTCCGAGATCGCATCGTGCTTCACCGAGCGGCTGCGCAACGACGTGCTGCTGCGGATCGCGACGCTCGACGGCATCCAGCCGGCCGCGCTGCGCGAGCTCGACGACGTGCTGACCGGCCTGCTGTCCGGCAGCGACAACCTGAAGCGCAGCCCGATGGGCGGCATCCGTACCGCGGCCGAGATCCTGAACTTCATGACGAGCAATCATGAGGAAGGCGTGCTCGAAAGCGTGCGCCAGTACGACGCGGAGCTCGCGCAGAAGATCATCGACCAGATGTTCGTGTTCGAGAACCTGCTCGACCTCGAGGATCGCGCGATCCAGATGGTGCTGAAGGAAGTCGAGTCGGAAACGCTGATCATCGCGCTGAAGGGCGCGCCGCCCGCGCTGCGCCAGAAGTTCCTCGCGAACATGTCGCAACGCGCGGCCGAACTGCTCGCCGAGGATCTCGACGCGCGCGGCCCGGTGCGCGTGTCCGAAGTCGAGACGCAGCAGCGCCGCATCCTGCAGATCGTCCGCAATCTCGCCGAAAGCGGCCAGGTCGTGATCGGCGGCAAGGCGGAAGACGCGTATGTCTGATTCCGCGCGCGAGCCCGCCGGCACCCTCACCGCGTACCAGCGGTGGGAGATGGCGTCGTTCGATCCGCCGCCGCCCCCGCCGCCGCCCGACGCTGCCGCAGCGGCCGCCGCTGCGCTCGCCGCGGACCTGCAGCGCGTGCGCGACGCCGCGCATGCCGAAGGCCATGCGGCCGGCCACGTCGAAGGCCAGGCGCTGGGTTATCAGGCCGGTTTCGACCAGGGCCGCGAGCAGGGTTTCGAAGCCGGCCAGGCCGAAGCCCGCAAACAGGCCGCGCAGCTCGCGGCGCTCGCCGCGTCGTTCCGCGAAGCCGTGTCGAGCATCGAGCACGATCTCGCGTCCGACCTCGCGCAGCTCGCGCTCGACATCGCGCAGCAGGTCGTGCGCCAGCACGTGAAGCACGATCCGGCCGCGCTCGTCGCGGCGGTGCGCGACGTGCTCGCCGCCGAACCGGCGTTGTCCGGCGCGCCGCATCTCGCGGTGAATCCGGCCGACCTGCCCGTCGTCGAAGCCTATCTGCAGGACGAACTCGATACGCTCGGCTGGAACGTGCGCACCGACGCGTCGATCGAGCGCGGCGGCTGCCGCGCGCACGCCGCGACGGGCGAGGTCGACGCGACGCTGCCCACCCGCTGGCAGCGCGTCGCCGCCGCGATCGGCAAGGTGAGCGCATGGTGACGCCCACGCCCGAATCGATCCTGCACGACGGAATGACGCCGCTCGAGCGCGAACTCGCGCTCGCGTCGTTCGGCCCCGACGGTCCGCACGACACCGCGCACGACGCGCCGGCACACGCGACGGAGGCCGCCTGCGACACGCCGCGCGCGCCGCACAATCCGCATCTCGCGCACTGGCGCACGCACCTGAACGGGCTCGCGACACGCAGCCACCGCGCGCTGCCGCTGCGGCCGTGCGGGCGCCTCACGCGCGCCGCGGGCCTCGTGCTCGAGGCGATCGGGCTGCGCCTGTCGGTCGGCGCCGAATGCACGATCGAATTGCCGCCCGGCAGCACGCTGCCGCACGCGGAAGCGGAAGTCGTCGGGTTCTCCGGCGATCGCCTGTTCCTGATGCCGACCACCGACGTCGCCGGCGTCCTGCCCGGCGCGCGCGTATGGCCGCTGGAGGCCGCGCCCGTCGCCGATCCGCTCGCGGGCGCCAAGCGGCTGCCGGTCGGCTGGGAAATGCTCGGGCGCGTCGTCGACGCGTCGGGCCGCCCGCTCGACGGCCTCGGCCCGCTCGGGTCGAAGGTCGATGCGCCGCTGTCCGCGCCGTCGATCAACCCGCTCGATCGTGAGCCGATCCACCACGTACTCGACGTCGGCGTGCGCGCGATCAACGGGCTGCTCACCGTCGGCCGCGGGCAGCGGATGGGCCTGTTCGCCGGCTCCGGCGTCGGCAAGTCGGTGCTGCTCGGCACGATGGCGCGCTACACCAGCGCGGAAGTGATCGTGATCGGACTGATCGGCGAACGCGGCCGCGAAGTGAAGGAATTCATCGAACAGATCCTCGGCGAGGACGGGCTCGCGCGCTCGGTCGTCGTCGCGGCGCCGGCCGACGTGTCGCCGCTGCTGCGGATGCAGGGCGCCGCCTACGCGACGTCGCTCGCCGAGTATTTCCGCGACCAGGGCAAGCACGTGCTGCTGCTGATGGATTCGCTGACGCGCTACGCGATGGCGCAGCGCGAGATCGCGCTCGCGATCGGCGAGCCGCCCGCGACCAAGGGTTATCCGCCGTCGGTGTTCGCGAAGCTGCCCGCGCTCGTCGAGCGCACCGGCAACGGGCCCGAAGGCGGCGGCTCGATCACCGCGTTCTACACGGTGCTGACCGAAGGCGACGACCAGCAGGACCCGATCGCCGACTCGGCGCGCGCGATCCTCGACGGCCACGTCGTGCTGTCGCGCGCGCTCGCCGAGGCCGGCCACTATCCGGCGATCGACATCGAGGCGTCGATCAGCCGCGCGATGACCGCGCTGATCGACGAACCGCATCTCGACCGCGTTCGGCAGTTCAAGCAGATGCTATCGCGCTACCAGCGCAATCGCGACCTGATCGCGGTCGGCGCCTATGCGCCCGGCCGCGACGCGCAGCTCGACCGCGCGATCGCGCTCTACCCGCGCATCGAATCGTTCCTGCAGCAGGGCTTTCGCGAATGCGCACCGTTCGAATCGAGCCTCGCCGCGCTCGATGCGCTGTTCGACGTACACGGAGGCTGATCCCGATGGCACACGGCTTTCCCCTTCAACTACTGCTCGACCGCGCGCAGGAAGATCTCGACACGGCCGCGAAGCAGCTCGGCACCGCGCAGCGCGACCGCACCGCTGCCGCCGAGCAGCTCGATGCGCTGCTGCGCTATCGCGACGAATACCACGCACGCTTCGCGCAGTCCGCGCAGAGCGGGATGCCGGCCGGCAACTGGCGCAATTTCCAGGCGTTCATCGACACGCTCGACGCTGCGATCGCGCAGCAGCGCAACGTGCTGGCCGCAGCTGAACGCCGCATCGACGAGGCGCGCCCGAACTGGCAACAGAAGAAACGCACTGTCGGCTCATACGAAATCCTGCAGGCGCGCGGCGTCGCGCAGGAAGCGCAGCGTACCGCGAAGCGCGAACAGCGCGACGCCGACGAACACGCCGCGAAGATCTTGCGCATGCGGGCCGACGCGGCCCGCTCGGCATAGCCGCTCACCGCTTTCGAACGAGAGAATCGTCATGCCTCCCCTGCCCCTGCTCGGCGCGCTGCTCGACACCGCCGGCACCGCGCTCAAGGCCGTCCGCGACGCGGGTTCGTCGGCCGCCGCCGGCAAGACCGCCGGCAACGATGCCGCCGCCAGCCCGGCCGCCGTGCCGTTCGCGCAGACGCTGAAGCAAAGCGTCGACACGCGGCACGACGCGACGAATGCCGGCATGCCGGACGCCGCGACGAAACAGGTGTCGGCGACGCTGGCCGCCGGCACGAAGCCGTCCGGCACGGGCGACGACAAGCCGACCGACGACGCGAACGCGACGCCCAATCCCGACGCCGCCGCGCTCGCAGCGGCCGCCGCCGTGCAGGCGCAGCTGCTGGCTCGCACGAACGACGCGGCGCCGGCCGATGCCGACAGCACCGCCACTGCCGCGCAGACGACGGCCGTGTCCGGCCAGCCCGACGCCACGGCCGCGCTGACGAATCATGCCGGCAAGGATGCGGCCGCCGAGCCGGCTGCCCCCGCGCCGGGTCGCGACGCGCTGCAGACCGCACTCGCGAAGGTGACCGGCAGCGCGGGCGCGATCGCGATGCCCGCGACGGGCGCGGCGGCGGGCGCGGCGGCGGCCGCAGCACCCGCACCGGCAGCGACGACGTCGGCCTCGGCCGCCGCCCCGCTGACGCCGAAGGTCCCGACGTTCGACCGCGCGCTCGCCGACGCGAAAGGCGCGCCCGCGACGCAGCAGCCCGCCACGCAGGCCGCCGCACCGGCGCTGCAGGCCGGCGCAACGGCCCAACCCGCCGCGCAACACGCATTCGCGGCCGCCGAAGAAACCGCCAGCCCGGCCGCCGACGCAACGGTCGCTGCCGCCGCCACGGCTGCGGCAGCCGCCCAGGCGAACCTCCAGGCATCGCCCGCCGCAAGCACGATCGCCGCGGCCAACCCGCATGTGCTCGCGCCGCACGTCGGCACCGCCGACTGGACGGATGCGCTGAGCCAGAAGGTCGTGTTCCTGTCGAATGCGCACCAGCAGAGCGCCGAGCTGACGCTGAACCCGCCGGACCTCGGCCCGCTGCAGGTCGTGCTGCGCGTCGCGGACAACCACGCGCATGCACTGTTCGTATCGCAGCACGCGCAGGTGCGTGACGCGGTGGAAGCCGCGCTGCCGAAGCTGCGCGAGGCGATGGAAGCGGGCGGGCTCGGCCTGGGCAGCGCGACGGTCAGCGACGGCGGCTTCGCGTCGCAGCAGCAGAACCCGCAGCAAAGCTTCGCCGGCGGCCGGTCGTCGCCGCGCGCGCGCGCCGGATCGTCAGCCGTCGACGCACCGGTCGACGCCGCGCAATCCGCATCGGCCGCCGCCACCGTGAACCGCGCGGGCCTCATCGATACGTTCGCCTGAGCATCGCGTCGCTCGCGTGCCGGTATGTGCCGGTATGTGCCGCTCAGCGGCCGTGCGCGGCCGCGGCCGCCTCGCCGCGCGGCACGCCGCCCCGGCGCGCCGCGACGATGAAGTCCGCCGCGCGTTCGCCGATCATCACCGACGGCGCATTCGTGTTCCCGCCGATCAGCGTCGGCATCACCGACGCATCCACCACCCGCAGCCTTTCGACGCCCCGCACGCGCAGTTGCGGATCCACGACCGCGCGCGCATCCGAGCCCATCCGGCAGGTGCCGACCGGGTGATAGATCGTGTCGGCGTGCGCGACGATCGTCGCGCGCAGTTCGGCTTCGCTCTGGCCCGCGCGCGTGTATAGCTCGCGCCCGCCCTGCGACGCGAGCGGCGCCTGCGACAGGATCCGGCGCATCGCCTGCGCCCCGCGCACGAGCAGGTCGAGATCGCGCGTATCGCTGAAGAAACGCGGATCGATCAGCGGCGCGTCGCGCGCATCGCCGCTCGCGAGCGCGACCGTGCCGCGGCTGAACGGGCGCAACGCGCACACGTGCAGCGAATAACCGAAGCCCCAGTGCATCTTGCGGTTGTGATCGTCGACGAGCGCCGTGCAGAAATGCAGTTGCAGGTCCGGACGATCGAGCGACGGATCGCTCTTGATGAAGCCGCCGGCCTCCGCGACGTTGCTCGTCATCATCCCCGTGCGGCTCGAGAAATAGCGCGCGAGCGCCGGCGTCATCTTCGCGATCCCGCGCAGGCAGATGCCGACCAGCTCCGACGAATTCACGCGCGTGTTGATGATGAAGTCGATATGGTCGATCAGGTTGGTGCCGACATCCGGCGCGTCCTGCACGACCGCGATCCCGTGCCGGCGCAGTTGTTCCGCCGGCCCGATTCCCGAGCACATCAGCAGTTGCGGCGAATTGAACGCGCCGGCCGACAGGATCACTTCCGCGCGCGCGCCGAGCGTCTCGACGCGTCCGTCGCGCGACACCACCACACCGACCGCGCGCTTGCCGTCGAAGCCCACACGCAGCACCGTCGCATCGGTGATCACATGCAGGTTCGGCCGGTCGCGGTCGTAGATGTACGCACGTGCAACGCTGCAGCGCGAGCCGTCGCGATGCGTGACCTGATAGAAGCCGACGCCTTCCTGCGTCGCGCCGTTGAAGTCGTCGTTGAGCGGATAACCGGCCGCGTGCGCGGCCTGGATGAATCGTTCGGAGAACGGATTGCGAAAGCGCAGATCGGACACCGTCAGCGGCCCGTCCGCGCCGTGCCAGGCGTCGGCGCCGCGCGCGTTGCCTTCCGCGCGGCGGAAATACGGCAGCACGTCCTGCCAGCCCCAGCCCGTCGCACCGAGTTGTGCCCACTCGTCGTAGTCGCCCGGATGGCCGCGCGTGTAGATCATCGCGTTGATCGCGCTCGAGCCGCCCATCCCGCGTCCGCGCGGCTGGTAGCCGCGGCGGCCGCCGAGGCCCGGCTGCGGCACCGTTTCGTAACCGTAGTTCGTGCCAAGCTTGAACGGCACGAGCGCCGCGATCCCCACCGGCATGTTGACGAGCAGGTTGCGCGCCGTGTGCGAACCGGCCTCGATCAACGCGATCGTCGCGTCGGGGCATGCATCGGCGAGGCGGCTCGCGAGGCTCGACCCGCCCGATCCTCCGCCGACGATGATGTAGTCGTATTGCATGTCACGTCTCCTTCGTGTCATGAACGGCACCCGGCGCGGCCCGGCTCCCGCTTGTAATGTTCGGGCATTGTAGGAATGGCCGTCGCGCGCGCGGCACGCCGATTCAAGAGCGATTCCTCTAAACGCCCGCGTGAACTAAATTTAAGATGTATCGATGAATTCGACGCGATGCAGCGGCCGCCAGAAGCCGCGCCGTCGCGAAACTGGGGAGACGACGATGCAGCGCGACGTACTGCAGGCCGCGTGCCGACCGGGTTGCCCGGACGCACCGCGCGCGGCCCGCATTTCATTTCAAACGGGTGCCTTGGCGGTGACGTGCAACACCGTGCGCGCGGCCGGTCGAAATCGAACGACGCCGCGTATCGCCGACCGTTTGAACGGCTCGTCGCATGCGCGGCTCGACCGGCCGATTCATGCGTCGTCGCGCGCATCGCGTCATGCCGCTTCGGTGCGCCGGCAAGCATCGGCAATTCGCGATCGCGCACCATTCGGAAGTCGCAGCGAGCCGTACGCGCACCCCGGGCGATCCCGTTTTCGAACACGAATACCGTCGCGCGAATACGACGCTTGCCGCACGTTGCACCCTGTTTTCGACCGTGCATTGCATCCGGCCCCGTGCCGCGCGACGCGCGCCATCCCGACCCGCCCCACCACGCTCGCCGAGCGGGTACGTGCGGCCTGACTGCTGGCCGACGTGCCACGCCCAACTGGAGTAGACGACATGAAGAACGACCTGCCCGAACTGGCCCCGCAAACGGCGCCGTCGGTCGATGCGCTGACGTCGCTGCTGCGCGACCAGCGCGCGGCCTACCTGCGCGCGCCGTATCCGGAGTGGGACACCCGCGCGCAGCACCTGCGCGCGCTGCGCACGATGCTGCTCGATCACGCGGATGCGCTCGCCGATGCGATCAGCGCCGACTTCGGGCATCGCGCGAAGCAGGAAGTGCTGCTGTCGGAAATCTGGATGGCGAAGGAAGAGATCGACGATGCGCTCAAGCACGGCAAGCGCTGGATGAAGCCCATCCGCAAGCCGATGAACAAGTGGCTGCGGCCGGCGCGCGCGAAGGTGCTGCCGCAGCCGCTCGGCGTGGTCGGCATCGTCGTGCCGTGGAACTATCCGCTCCTGCTCGCGGCCGGGCCGCTGATCTGCGCGCTCGCGGCCGGCAACCGCGCGATCATCAAGATGTCCGAACTGACGCCGCGCACGTCGGCGCTGTTCGAGCAACTGATTGCGAAGACCTTCTCGCGCGACCACGTCGCGGTCGTGAACGGCGATGCGGAGATCGGCGCCGCATTCAGCGCGCTGCCGTTCGATCACCTGCTGTTCACCGGGTCGACGCACGTCGGCCGCCATGTGATGCGCGCCGCGGCCGACAACCTCACACCCGTCACGCTCGAACTCGGCGGCAAGTCGCCGGCGATCGTCGGCCCGAATGCGCGCTTCGATGCGGCCGTCGACGCGATCATCGGCGGCAAGACGCTGAACGCGGGCCAGACCTGCATCGCGCCCGACTACGTGCTGCTGCCGCGCGGGATGGAAGCCGCGTTCATCGAGCGGGCACGAGCGCGCTTCGCGAAGCTGTATCCGGACCTGTCGACCAACGGCGACTACACGACGATCGTGTCGCCGCGCCATTACGCCCGGCTGCAGCAGTTGGCGACCGACGCGCAGGCGGCAGGCGCGCAATTGCATCCGCTGTCGGACGCGCAGTCCGATCCCGCGTCACGCCGCTTCGTGCCGTGCGCGGTCACGCACGTGCCGGCCGCGTCGCAACTGATGCAGGAGGAAATCTTCGGGCCGTTGCTGCCGCTCGTGCCGTACGAGCGGCTCGACGAGGCGATCGCGTACGTGAACGCGCGGCCGCGGCCGCTCGCGCTGTACCTGTTCGACGAGGATGGCGGCACGGTCGAGCGCGTGATGCGCGAAACGATCTCGGGCGGCGTGACGGTGAACGACGCACTGCTGCACATTGCGTGCGGCAGCCTGCCGTTCGGCGGCGTCGGCGCGAGCGGGATGGGCGCGTATCACGGCTACGACGGCTTCGTGACGTTCTCGAAGATGAAGCCCGTGCTCACGCAAGCGCGTCTGAATACCCGTGGGCTGATCGCACCGCCTTACGGCAAGCGCTTCGCCGCGGTCATCAGGATGATGCTGAAGTTCTGAGCGATGCGGGCCGCGCGCCACGCGCGCCGGCCCGCCCACGAACGCCGCGCGGCGACGCTGCCGCGCGCGCCGTCGCACGTCACACGGGCCAGAGCGGCCCTTCCTGCATCGCGCCGATCTGCTCGCGCAGCTCGAGCACGCGTGCTTCCCAGTAGCGATGCGTGTTGAACCACGGGAACGCGGCCGGAAACGCCGGATCGTCCCAGCGGCGCGCCAGCCAGGCCGCGTAGTGGATCAAGCGCAGCGTGCGCAGCGCTTCGACCAGATGCAGCTCGCGCGGCTCGAATTCGCAGAAGTCCTCATAACCGGCGAGCAGGTCCGCGAGCGCGCGCGACGCGCCTTCGCGATCGCCCGGCAGCAGCAGCCACAGATCCTGGACGGCGGGCGCCATCCGGCTATCGTCGAAGTCGACGAAATGCGGGCCTGCGTCGGTCCACAACACGTTGCTCGGATGGCAGTCGCCGTGCGTGCGCAGCAGGCGAATCTCGCCCGCACGCTCGAACGCGGCCTCGACGCCTTCGAGTGCGAGGTTCACCGCCGTCTCGTAGGCGGGCCGGACATCGTCGGGAAGAAAATCGTGCGCGAGCAGGTAGTCGCGCGGCTCGTAGCCGAACGTGCGGATGTCGAGCACCGGACGCGCGACATACGGCTCGGTCGCGCCGACCGCGTGAATCCGGCCGATGAAGCGGCCGAGCCATTCGAGCGTGTCGCTGCGGTCGAGATCAGGCGCGCGGCCGCCGCGCCGCTCGAAGATCGAGAAGCGGAAGCCGTCGAACGCGTGCAGCGTGCGGCCGTCGAACACGCGCGCGGGCACCGCCGGAATCTCGCGCGCGGCGAGCTCGGCGACGAACGCGTGTTCTTCCAGGATCGCGTCGTCCGACCAGCGCGCGGGCCGGTAGAACTTCGCGACGACCGGCGGGCCGTCTTCGATGCCGACCTGGTAGACGCGGTTCTCGTAGCTGTTGAGCGCGAGCAGGCGCCCGTCGGTGCGCAGCCCGGACGGCATCAGCACGCTGTCGAGCGCGTCGAGCACGCACTCGGGCGTGAGGCCGGCGAACGGCGGGCCGGCAGGAGCTGCGGGGGCGGAAGTGTCGTCTTTCATGCCCCGCATTGTGCCGTCAGCCGCGCCGAAACACGAGCGCCCGGTGCGGCACGCGCGCTCAGTGGATCGCAGCGCCGGCCGGCAGCACGGATTCGCCGGTGTCGATCAGGTCCTCGAGAAAGAACGGCTCGGTGTTGAGTTCCTTCGACTCGCCCGGCACGCCCGCGTACCAGGTCACCATGGCCATGTCGCCCAGAACGCGCTGAACGATGCCGCGCGCGCCCTTCGGCACTGCGATATGGGTAGTGCAGACAATCGACCCGACATGCATGATGGTTCCCCACTCTTGAAACTTGAAACCCGGCTCGCTGGCGAGCCGGCAAATGCACGATCCGCGCCGCCCTCGTCGGGGTGTTGCGCGTGATCCCATTGTTCACGGTTTATCGAAGCGCGAAAAGAAGAAGAAGCAGGCGAAGCGCCGCGAATTCGTCGAATGTCTCCAATCAACCACTGCGCCGCGCGTGCGCTTGCACGGGCGGATACCCCCATCATACCCTGTCGAATGTGACCGTCCGCCGAATCCGGCCATACGCGCGGCGCGCACGCGAATCGCACGACAGGCGTATCGTCTGCCCTTTGCCCGGTCGCGAGGAGACTTCGCGTGAGCGCAGCGAACGGAACCACGCCCGCGGCCTCGCGCCTCAATGCCGCGTCTCCTTTCCTCGAACAAGACTCACGCGGCTACCGACGCGCGGCGTGCGGCGTGATGTCGTAGTGTCATCGTGTCGTGGCGCCATAGTGCATGGCGATGCCGGTGCGCCGCCGGTTGCGCTGCACGACCGCCTTGCGTTACCTTTGACGTTCATTCGCGTTCAAGCGCATTTCGACACGATGCATCCGCTCACGTCCGCTCTCGCAAAATCCCGGCCGCAGTTCGACTCGCGGCCGCAGGCGTGCGCGCATCCGTCGGTCCTCCCTCCTCCTGTCGCACCGCCGCTCGTCGGCGCCGCGCCGCCCCCGCCGGCGGCACGCGTCGGCTGACCAGCCGGCTTCCGGTTTCCGTTTTCCATTTGCCCGTTCGGGCCGTTCGTGCGTGATCGCGCACGACGCGTTCCCGCACGCGCGACATGGAACGTTTCGATCCGTTCGACAGGTGGATTCACATGGTTTCGTTCAAACGCGCGCTCGCCGCGCATGGCGTGACGTCGCTCTTCGTCCTGCTATGGAGCAGCGGCGCGATCTTCGCTGAACTCGGTCTGCATCACGCATCCGCGTTCGTCTTTCTCACCGCGCGATTCGCACTCGCGTCACTCGTGCTGCTCGCGCTGGCCGTCATGCGCGGACGCTGGCTGCCGCCACGCGGCGAGCGCCGCATGGCCGCGCTGACCGGCCTGCTGATGATGGGCGGCTACTCGATCTTCTACCTGCTCGCGCTCGACCGCGGGATCGCGCCGGGCGTGCTCGCGACGATCCTCGGCGTGCAGCCGATCCTCACGCTCGCGATCGTCGAGCGGCGCTGGCAACCGATGCGTATCGCCGGGCTCGGGCTGTCGCTGGCCGGTCTCGCGCTCGTCGTGTGCCGCGGCGTGGGCGGTGCCGGCCTGCCGGTCATCGGCGTCGCCTGCGCGCTCACGGCGCTCGTCGCGCTGACCGCCGGCTCGCTGCTGCAAAAGCGCGTGCGCGCGGCGCCTGCCGACGTGCTGCCGCTGCAGAACGCGATCGGCCTCGTGCTGTGCGTGGCGATCCTGCCGTTCCGGCCGATCTCGCTCGAGATCGGCTGGGCGTTCGTCGTGCCGCTGCTGTGGCTCGGGATCGTGATCTCGGTGATCGCGCAGTTGCTGTTCTACCGGTTGATGCAGCGCGGCGATCTCGTCAACGTGACGAGCCTGTTCTATCTCGTGCCCGTCGTCACCACGCTGATGGACGCGCTCTGGCTCGGCAACCGGCCCGAACCGCTCGCGCTCGCCGGCATGGGGGCGATCGTCGGGGGCCTCGCGCTCGTGTTCCGCACGCCCGCCGTTCGCGCGCAACCCGATCGCGCATAAGCGGCCGGGCTGCCGCGCCCGCGGATGCGGCAGCCCGTAGCGAACACGTACGACGTTTCCGCACCAATCGAAAGGAACGGGAAAGACTGGCGCAAGGCATTCGTCCAATTCGCGGGAAAAAATGCGGAATCCCCCGGGTTTTCCGCATACTTTTAATGGTTCGGATAGCGAAAAACGCGGCGAGCTTGCCTATACTCGAACTGTCCGACCCGCTCGCAATCGCGAATCGGTCGGCCCAACAAGAGAAATGCCCGGCATGGGGCTGGAAGACGCGCATGCGCCTGTTCCGGCCGACTACGGAGACACGCATGACGACCTATTTCACGATCGGCGACTTCATCCTGTTGATTCCGATGGCGCTGGCCGGAGCGCTATTTCTCGGCGCGGTGCCGTGCGCAACCGAATTCCGCCACAACCTGCTGCGCGTGCTCGGCGTCATCCTCGGCGTCGGCGTTGCGGTATTGCTCGTCGAGGGCCTGCCTGCACTCCTCTAGCCACGCGTCGGCGCGCGGCGGTCACGTCGCTGCATTGCAGCGACGCGACGGCGTGTGTGCGTGCGCGGCGATACGGCATGCAATGCTTCGCATCCCGTATCGACGGTCGTTGCTGCCGGTCAGATCGCCTGATCGGTGGACGGCTTTTCCCACAGATTGATGCCGCCCTCGATCGCGTGTCGATCGATCTCCGCGAGTTCGTCGGCCGAGAATTCGAGATTCTTCAGCGCGCCGACGTTTTCACGCACCTGCTCCGCACGGCTCGCGCCGATCAGTGCGGACGTCACGCGGCCATTGCGCAGCACCCACGCGAGCGCCATTTGCGCGAGGCTCTGCCCGCGCCGCTCGGCGATGCCGTTGAGCTTGCGCACGTGCTCGAGGTTCTCCGCGCTCAGGTGATCCTGCTTCAGCGAGCCGCCGCCCGGTTTGTTCACGCGTGCGTCGTCCGGCACGCCGTTCAGGTATTTCGACGTCAGCAGCCCCTGCGCGAGCGGCGTGAACGCGATGCTGCCCGTGCCGATCTCGTCGAGCGTGCCGAGCAGGTCCGGCTCGATCCAGCGGTTCAGCATGTTGTACGACGGCTGGTGGATCAGCAGCGGCACCTTGTATTGCGCGAGCAGTTCGGCCATCTCGCGCGTCTTCGCGGCCGAGTACGACGAGATGCCGATATACAGCGCCTTGCCCTGCTGCACGGCCGATGCGAGCGCGCCGGCGGTTTCCTCGAGCGGCGTGTGCGCGTCGAAGCGGTGCGAATAGAAGATGTCGACGTAGTCGAGGCCCATGCGCTGCAGGCTCTGGTCAAGGCTCGCGAGCACGTACTTGCGCGACCCGCCGCCGCTGCCGTACGGCCCCGGCCACATGTCCCAGCCGGCCTTCGTCGAGATCAGCAGCTCGTCGCGGTACGGCCGGAAATCTTCCTTCAGCAGCCGGCCGAAGTTGGTTTCGGCGCTGCCGTACGGCGGCCCGTAGTTGTTCGCGAGGTCGAAGTGATTGATGCCGAGGTCGAACGCGGTGCGCAGGATCTCGCGCTGCGTCGCGATCGGCGTCGAGTCGCCGAAGTTGTGCCACAGGCCGAGCGACAGGGCGGGCAGTTTGAGCCCGGATTTGCCGCAGGTGCGGTATTGCATGTCGGCATAACGTTCGGAAGCTGCTTCGTAGGCCATGAGTCGGTTCCGTCAGGACGTCGGGGAAGGGACGCGCGCCGCGCGCGAACATCACGCGCCGGCGGCGAAGGAAACATACGACGGCTATGGTAGCGAACGTGGCCGATGCGCGCACGGCAATGGACGCGGCTGCGCGCGTCGCCTACACTGCGGCGTCTCGAATCACCGTTACAGCGAGGTTGGTATGTCCCGGGTCATCTCGGTTGCGCTGCTCGTCGGCGGCGTCGTGCTGCTGTATTTCGGCGGCCAGTCGTTCCATTCGATCAACGACAACGTGTCGCGCTTCTTCACCGGCTCGCCCGCCACGAAAACGATCCTGCTGATCGCCGGCGGCGCCGTCGCGATGCTGATCGGCCTGATCGGCCTCGCGATGCCGGCCAACAAGCGCTGATCACGCAGCCGCGCGACGCACGACGACGTGCCCGCCTCGCGCGATGCGGGCCGCACAAAACGCAACGGGCGGCCAGGCCGCCCGTTTCTTCATCCGCTCATGCGGCCGCCGCGCCGCATCGAATCATCGACGCGGCTGCAGCGCCGCCCGAACCGCTGCTAGAACTGCACTTCCGGCTTCGCCGCCGAACGCGTGCCCGGCACTGGCCGGTTGCTCACGCCGTGATACGTGTAGACGAGCGAGAACTTCACCTGGTCGGAGCGGTTCTGCCCCGCCGAATGCAGCGTGTTGCAGTGGAAAAACACGACGTCGCCCGTCTGGAGCGGCGGGCAGGTTGCCGCGTCGATCATCTTGCGGTTTTCCGGCAGGTCGCTGCGGAAGAACTTCGCGTCGTCGAACGCTTCCGGCCCGAATTCGGCCGTGTGCGAGCCCGGCACCAGCCAGAGCGCCCCGTTTTCATTCGTTTCCGGGCCGAGCGCGAGCCACACCGACACCATGTCCGCACGTTCGAACGACCAGTAGCGGAAGTCGCGATGCCAGCCCGTCAGGCTGCCGTACGCCGGATGCTTCGTCATCATGCAGTTGTGATGCGCGCGCGACAGCACCGGCTGCTCGCCGAAGTACTCGCGCATCCACGCGCCGATTTCCGGCGCGATCGCGCGCTCGGCGAACGCCGGATCGCGCGTGTAGGCGTCCAGCAGCCGCCGCACCGTATGCCCGCCCGGCGCATGCTTCGACTCGGGCGCGCCCGGGTAGCGCAAATCCGCCTCGAACTCGATCGGCTCCGCCGCTTCCTGCAACTGGCGCGCCGCGATCTGCTTGAGCGTCGCGCACTGCGCTTCGCCGACGAGGCCGCGCGCGACGACGAAGCCGCGTTCGCGCAATTCCGCGACTTGCGCGCGGATCGATTCCGACTGCAATGAAGACGACATGGGATGCCAGACGTTTATTGTGTGAATGTGACGATTGTAAATCGGCGCCGGATGCCGCGAACAGCGCCATTGTCGTACGCAGGGGCATGCCAATCGCCGATTTGATCTGGCTCAAGGGAACTGTGCGGCGCCGCGCGAGCCTCAGCGACAGGCGGTATGCGACGACACGCTTGCGGCACAAGGGTTTATCGCGACTTTTGCACGTCATGAAACCCCGGTAGCCTGTCGCGGCCTGTCAATTCTGGCGGGCGCGGCGCGCAACGACTTTCGGTAAGATCCGTTGCGCCATCCGAGGCCGTTCATACCAGTGCGCTCTTCAAGGGCGCCATCCATACAAGCGAAGCATCGTTCACATGCCATTCCGTCTGACTTCCCGTCTCAGCCGCGCTGCGAAGCGCGTCGTGCCGTCCGCTCCCGCCCGCCCGCTGCGCCATCACCGCGCGCGCACGCAGGCGCTCGCCGAGCACACGCACGTGCACAGCCGGCTGGACGGCATCCGCGCGTGGTTCCACGCGTTCTTCTCGATGATGAGCGCACAGGCGTTCGCCCGCCGCGCCGGCCTGCGCTCGCTGCTGCAGAAGCCGTCGTCGCTGCGCGCGCTCGCGCTGCGCCGCACGCTGGGCCCGCAGCGCCGCGTCAATCGCCCGCGCCGCCTCGCGGCCAGCAACGGCTGGTTCGGGTTCGGCGCACGCTGAAGTCGAGCCGGCGGCACGCAGCCCGCCACGATCGTCGCGCGCGCCGTCATTCCGCCGGCGCGCGACGCGCATAAAAAAACCCCGGCATGCCGGGGTTTTTCGTTTCAGGCGGACGACGCTTATGCGACGCGTGCCGTCGGCTCCACGCCAGCCGCTTCGGCCAGCGCGAGTGCCTTGTCGGTTGCTTCCCACGAGAATTCCGGCTCGTCGCGGCCGAAGTGGCCGTAAGCGGCCGTCTTCTCGTAGATCGGGCGCAGCAGGTCGAGCATCTTGATGATGCCCTTCGGACGCAGGTCGAAATGCTCGCGCACGAGCTTCGTGATCACCGCATCCGACACGCGACCCGTGCCGAACGTGTTGACCATCACCGAGGTCGGCTCGGCAACGCCGATCGCGTACGACACCTGGATCAGCGCGCGCGACGCGAGGCCTGCCGCGACGATGTTCTTCGCGACGTAACGGCCGGCATACGCTGCCGAACGGTCGACCTTCGACGGATCCTTGCCCGAGAACGCGCCGCCGCCGTGCGGTGCGGCACCGCCGTAGGTATCGACGATGATCTTGCGACCCGTCAGGCCGCAGTCGCCCTGCGGGCCACCGATCACGAACCGGCCGGTCGGGTTCACCAGGAACTTGATGTCGCCCTTGATCAGGTCGGCCGGCAGCGTCGGCTTGATGATTTCCTCGATCACGGCTTCGCGCAGCGCCGGCAGCTCGATGTCCGGTGCGTGCTGCGTCGACAGCACGACGGTGTCGATCGAATCGGGCTTGCCGTCGACGTAGCGGACCGTGACCTGCGACTTCGCGTCCGGGCGCAGCCACTGCAGGCGGCCGTCGCGGCGCAGGCTGGCCTGGCGCTCGACGAGACGGTGCGACAGGTAGATCGGCAGCGGCATCAGTTCCGGCGTTTCGTCGCATGCGTAACCGAACATCAGGCCCTGGTCGCCCGCGCCTTGATCGAGGTTGTCGTCATGCGCGCGGTCGACGCCTTGCGCGATGTCCGGCGACTGCTTGTCGTACGCGACGAGCACCGCGCAGCCCTTGTAGTCGATGCCGTAGTCGGTGTTGTCGTAGCCGATGCGCTTGATGGTGTCGCGCGCGATCTGGATGTAGTCGATGTTGGCCGTCGTGGTGATTTCACCGGCCAGCACGACGAGACCCGTGTTGCACAGCGTTTCGGCCGCAACGCGGGAGTATTTGTCCTGCTCGAGGATGGCGTCGAGAATCGCGTCCGAGATTTGGTCCGCGACCTTGTCCGGATGGCCTTCGGAGACGGATTCGGACGTGAAGAGATAATCGTTTGCCACTTTTTCAGGCTCCTGTGTGGTTACGGTGGGTTTCACGTAGCCAGCTTCGTTGGGCCTGAAGCGGCGACGCTTTAGCGGATTACCAGGACCGGGCAGCGCGCTTCGCGCCAGCCGGCTTCGCCCCGCAAGTTGTCAGTTAACTCGGCGAAGCCCGTATTATAGCGGCTTTCGTGAATTGTCACAGAGCGCCACACGTGCTGCATCGTCCGCTGTCCTACCCCCCTGTTCGCAACGCGCCGGCCAGCCGGCCCCACGGAGATTCCGCATGCTAGGCCGCCTCGGCACGCACCTCGCCATCGGCTTGCTGAAGCTGCTCGCCCTGCTGCCGTACGGTCTGACCGCACGGTTCGGCGACGGCCTCGGCTGGCTGCTGTACCAGATTCCCAGCCGGCGAAAGCGCATCGTACATACCAATCTGAAACTCTGCTTCCCCGACTGGAGCGACGAACGGCGCGAGGAAGTGGCGGGCCGGCATTTCCGCCACGCGATCCGCAGCTACGTCGAGCGCAGCGTCCAGTGGTTCGGCTCCGAGCGCAAGCTCGCGAAACTGATCCAGGTCGACAGCGCGGTCGATCTCACGGACCCCGATCTGCCCCCGACGCTGTTCCTGGGCCTGCATTTCGTCGGCATCGAAGCCGGCTCGATCTGGCTGAACCGTTCACTGCAGCGCCGTTGCGGATCGCTGTACCAGCCGTTCTCGAATGCGATACTCGAGGAAGAAGCGAAGAAGGCGCGCGGGCGTTTCGACGCCGAGATGGTCGGCCGCGCGGACAGCGCGCGCGTCGTGCTGCGCTGGCTGCGCGACCGCAAGCCGGTGATGCTCGGCGCCGACATGGACTACGGGCTGCGCAATTCGACGTTCGTACCCTTCTTCGGCGTACCCGCGTGCACGCTGACGGCCGTCGGCCGGCTCGCGAAGACGGGCCGCGCGCAGGTCGTGCCGTTCATCGGCGAAGTGCTGCCGAACTACCAGGGTTACCGGCTGAAGGTGTTCAAGCCGTGGGATCACTACCCGACCGGCGACGACGATCTCGACGCGCGGCGGATGAACGAATTCCTCGAAGAGCAGATTCCGCTGATGCCCGAGCAGTATTACTGGGTGCACAAGCGCTTCAAGACGCGCCCGCCCGGCGAGCCGAGCCTCTACTGAGTCGAACCGCGGGCGCGTCGTCAGAGACGCGCCTGCACCCTCGCCACTTTCGGCGCGCCTTTCGCGCGCGCCTGCCAGAGATCGTAGGCCGACTGCTGCGCCAGCCACAGATCCGCCTTCCCGCCGTTTTCCTCGCCCAACCACGCTTCGAGACGCAGCGCCATTTCAGGCGAGATGCCGGCATGGCCGTGCAGGATGCGCGACAGCGCCGCGCGCGTGACGCCGAGCTGCGCGGCGGCTTCGGTGACGGTCAGGCCGAGCGCCGGCAAGACGTCGTCGCGCAGCGCCTCGCCCGGATGGGGCGGATTGAAGATGCGAGTCATGGCGTTGAATGACCTCAGTGATAGTCTTGATAGTTGACCAGGACGACATCCGGGCCCTCGAATCTGAACGTCAGGCGCCAGTTGACGCTCACGCTCACCGAGCAGTAACCCTCCAGCCCGCCGGCGAGGCCATGCAGGCGCCAGCCGGGTACGTTCATGTCGAACGGCTGGCTCGCCATGTCGAGACGGGCAAGCTGGCGCCGCAACCTCGGGGCATGATCCGGCCGGATGCCAGCCTTGCTCCCGTTCGTGAAAAACGCTTCCAGCCCCTTGTGCTGCCATGACTTGATCATGGGCCTCCCACACTCGAGTGCGATTCGATGGCATGGCCCACATGGCGTATAGCCAGACTATACGAATCGCCTGATTGATTTGTCAATTTGACCGGTACGAAAACAGGCACGCGGCAAAATCCCGTGCACTGGCAACGCCGGGCAGCATGCCGCCGGATTCACCTGTCCCGACAACGCTCGCCACATCGCACCACCTCAATCTGCCGGCTCGGTGCCCACGTGACCAGTCAGCCGATCGGCCGGCATCGCCGCGCTCCGCCCCCCGAACGACGCCCGGCGCCCCGCCCGCGCAGGACGCCCCTGTCGGCTGCATGTATCATTTGCGGTTGAGATCAGCACGACGAACGACGCCGCCCGGCATGACGGCGCGCCGCGTCCGTCGTGCCGGCCGCCCTGTTCGCCATGGAATTCCGGACCCAGTGAAACTCTCGTTCACCAAGATGCACGGCGCGGGCAACGACTTCGTCGTGCTCGACAGCTATTCGCGCGCGCTGCCGCCGCTCACCGAGGCGCAGGTGCGCGCGCTCGCCAACCGACACTTCGGCATCGGCGCCGACCAGTTGCTGCTCGTCGAGAAACCGACCGTCGACGGCGCGGATTTCAAGTACCGGATCTTCAATTGCGACGGCGGCGAAGTCGAACACTGCGGTAACGGCGCGCGCTGCTTCGTGAAGTTCGTCAGCGACCGCGGCCTGACCGACAAGCGCAGCGTGCGCGTGCAGGTGATGAAGGGCCTGATCACGTTGACGATGCAGGACAACGGCGAAGTCGTCGTCGACATGGGCGCGCCCGTGTTTGCGCCGGCGGAGGTGCCGTTCGACGCCGCGGGGCTCGACGGCCGGACGGAAGGCAACGACACGCTGTGGCCGCTCGACGTCGGCGGCCACACGCGCTGGATCTCGACGGTGTCGATGGGCAACCCGCACGCGGTGCAGGTCGTCGACGACGCCGAAGCGTATCCGGTGCTCGACGAAGGCCCGCTGATCGAGCGCCACGCCCGCTTCCCGCAGCGCGTGAACGCCGGCTTCATGCAGATCGTGTCGCGCAGCGAGGTGAAGCTGCGCGTGTACGAACGCGGCGCGGGCGAGACGCTCGCATGCGGCACCGGCGCGTGCGCGGCGGTGGCGGCCGGCATCCGGCGCGGCCTGCTCGATTCGCCGGTGACCGTGCACACGCATGGCGGCACGCTGACGATCGGCTGGGGCGGCGCGCGCGACGAAGCCGCCGCGCTGATGATGTCCGGGCCCGCCACCACCGTGTTCGAAGGCGAGATCGACCTGAACGTCTGACCCTTCAACGTCCCGATAACCGAAGAACGCTCCAGCCACATGAACGATCGCGAAGTCGCCGACTACCTGCTCGCCAATCCCGAATTCTTCGCGCAACATGCGGAATTGCTCGCGACGATCCGTCTCGCGAACCCGCACGGCAAGGCCGCGATCTCGCTGCAGGAGCGGCAGATGGAGATGCTGCGCGACAAGAACAAGCATCTCGAGCGCCGGCTCGCCGAGCTCGTGCGCTACGGCCACGAGAACGACAGCCTGTCCGCGAAGTTCAGCCGCTGGACCGCGCGCGTGATCGCGGAACGCGACCCGTACGCGCTGCCGCGCACGATCGCCGAAGGCATCGCCGACGTGTTCGACGTGCCGCAAACCGCGCTGCGCGTTTGGGACGTCGCCGACACCTATGCGCAGGCCGATTTCGCGCGCCAGGTCGGCGAGGAAGTGCGCCTCTTCACGAACGGGCTGTCGACGCCGTACTGCGGCGCGAACACCGGATTCGAAGCGGCCCAGTGGCTCGCGCCCGCGCTCGCGGCGCCGGCCGCGAATGCGGCGGAAGGCGCCGAAGCCGCGCCGGCCGGCGACGGCGCGGCCACGTCGGTCGCGCTGCTCGCGCTGCGTGCGCCGCTCGGCGGCACCGATGCGCCCGCGTTCGGCCTGCTCGTGCTCGGCTCGCCCGATCCGCGCCGCTTCCACGACGGGATGGCGACCGACTTCCTTGCGCAGATCGCGACGCTCGCGAGCGCCGCGCTCACGCGCCTGCTGCCGCATTGAGATCGCTCCCGCGATGACCGACGATCCGATCGCCGCCTACCTGTCGAACCTGAAACACGTCAGACAGCTGTCGGAACACACGCTGCGTGCGTACACGCACGAACTCGACGAACTGAAGAAACTCGCCGCCGGCCGCCCGCTCGACGCGCTGACGGCCGCCGACATGCGCGGCGCGGTCGTGCGCGCGCACGCGGGCGGCTTGTCCGCTCGCTCGATCTCGCACCGGCTTTCCGCATGGCGTGCGTTCTATCGCTGGCTCGCGCAGCGCATCGAGATGCCCGCGAATCCCGTTGCCGGGGTGCGCGCGCCCAAACGCGAGAAATCGCTGCCCAAGGCGCTGTCGGTCGACGATGCGGTCGCACTCATGGATACGCCGCTCGCCGGCACGACCGAAGGCATCCGCGATCACGCGATCCTCGAGCTGTTCTATTCGTCCGGGCTGCGCCTCGCGGAGCTGGTCGGGCTCGACGTCATGTACACGCAGGCCGACGGCTACCGCTCGGCCGGCTGGCTCGATCTCGCCGAAGCCGAAGTCACCGTGCGCGGCAAGGGCAACAAGGAGCGCAAGGTGCCGGTCGGCCGCAAGGCGATCGAGGCGCTGAACGCGTGGCTCGCCGTGCGCGGCGAATTCGTGAAGCACGATCCGCATCCGCTGTTCGTGTCCGTGCGCGGCAACCGGATGGCGCCGGGCGTCGTGCGCGATCGCGTGAAGCGCGCGGCGCTGGCCGCGGGCATCCCCGCCAACGTTCACCCGCACGTGCTGCGCCATTCGTTCGCGACGCACGTGCTGCAGTCGAGCGGCGACCTGCGCGCGGTGCAGGAGTTGCTGGGCCACGCGAGCGTCGCCGCGACGCAGGTCTACACGTCGCTCGACTTCCAGCATCTCGCGAAAATTTACGACAGCGCGCATCCGCGCGCGAAGAAGCGCGACTGACGCGCGTCCCGCCCTACCCGCCGCGCGCGGCGGCCGGCAACGGCCGGCGCCGTCCGCGGCCCCAATCGATCCGATCATGCAAACCGTCACACTCAGACCGTCCAAGGAAAAATCGCTGCTGCGCCGGCATCCGTGGATCTACGCCAATGCGATCGACCGCGTCGACGGCACGCCCGCCCCCGGCGCGACCGTGGTCGTGCGCGCGCACGACGGCCGCTTCCTCGCGCGCGGCGCGTACAGCCCGCAGTCGCAGATCCGCGTGCGCGTGTGGAGCTTCGACGAGAACGAGCCGATCGATCACGCCTTCTTCAAGCGCCGCGTGCAGCGCGCGGTCGCGCACCGCACGACGATGGTGTCGGGCACGGGCGCGGTGCGGCTCGTGTTCGGCGAAGCCGACGGGCTGCCGGGGCTGATCGTCGACTACTACGTCGCGGACACGGCCGAGCCGGGCGCCGCGCCGCGCGGCCAGCTCGTGTGCCAGTTCATGGCCGCGGGCGTCGAGGCATGGAAGGATGCGATCGTCGCGGCGCTCAGCGGCGCGACCGGCTGCCCGAACGTGTACGAACGCTCGGACGTGTCGATCCGCGACAAGGAAGGGCTCGCGCAGACGACCGGCGTGCTCGCCGGCGACGCGCCGCCCGCGACGCTGATCGCGAACGAAAACGGCGTGCGTTATCACGTCGACGTGCCGAACGGCCACAAGACCGGCTTCTACGTCGACCAGCGCGACAACCGCGCGCTCGTCGCGCAATACGCGGACGGCCGCGACGTACTGAACTGCTTCTGCTACACGGGCGGCTTCTCGCTCGCGGCGCTCAAGGGCGGCGCGAAACGCGTCGTGTCGATCGATTCGTCGGGCGACGCGCTCGCGCTCGCGCAGCAGAACGTCGTCGCGAACGGTTTCGATCCCGACCGCGCGACCTGGCTCGACGCGGACGCGTTCAAGACGCTGCGCCGCCTCGTCGACGAAGGCGAGCGCTTCGACCTGATCGTGCTCGATCCGCCGAAGTTCGCGCCGACCCGCGACAGCGTCGATCGCGCGTCGCGCGCCTACAAGGACATCAACCTGAGCGGCTTCAGGCTGCTGCGTCCGGGCGGCCTGCTGTTCACGTACTCGTGCTCGGGCGCGATCGACATGGACCTGTTCCAGAAGATCGTCGCGGGCGCGGCCGCCGACGCGAAGGTCGACGCGCGGATCCTGAAGCGGCTCGGCGCGGGCGTCGATCACCCGCTGCTCGCCGCGTTCCCGGAAGGCGAATATCTGAAGGGCCTGCTGTTGCAAATCGTCTAATTGCCCCGATCTAGACGCAGACCCGTCCGCCGGCCGTTCGTGCGCTGGCGGAACCGCGCTCTCGCCTGTCGTCCGGACGACGGGCGAGGGCTTGACAGGTATGTTTCAATGGATGTTTGTGCGCCCCGGCTCGCGAGTCGACGGCGCGACGCACACACCCTGGTTTTGACCCCGATTCACGAACCACAGGCGACCGACATGGCCACTCCCGTCACCATCCTCACCGGCTTCCTCGGCAGCGGCAAGACGACGCTGCTCAAGCGCATCCTGAACGAACAGCACGGCATGAAGATCGCCGTGATCGAGAACGAGTTCGGCGAAGAGAACATCGACAACGAGATCCTCGTCCAGGACACGAACGAGCAGATCATCCAGATGAGCAACGGCTGCATCTGCTGCACGATCCGCGGCGACCTCGCCCGCGCGCTCGGCGATCTCGCCGCGAAGAAGCGCGAAGGCAAGCTCGACTTCGACCGCATCGTGATCGAGACGACCGGCCTCGCGAACCCGGGCCCCGTCGCGCAGACCTTCTTCATCGACAGCGAGATCGCCGACGATTTCCTGCTCGACGCCGTCATCACGCTGGTCGACGCGAAGCATGCGAACGCGCAGCTCGACGAACATGAAGTGGTGCAGCGCCAGGTCGGCTTCGCCGATCGCCTGTTCATCACGAAGTCGGACCTCGTCGACGACCAGGCCGTCGCGGCGCTCAAGCACCGCCTGATGCACATGAACCCGAAGGCGACGATCAAGGTCGTGAATTTTGGCGAAGCCGACATCAAGGAAATCTTCGACCTGCGCGGCTTCAACCTGAACGCGAAGCTCGAGATCGACCCGGATTTCCTCGCCGAGGACGACCACGCGCACCATCATCACGATCACGACCATGATCACGATCACGCGGATTGCGACCACGATCACGGTCAATGCGCGCACGATCACGACCACGGCCATCACCATCACGCGCACCACGACGACAAGATCAAGTCGTTCGTGTACCGCAACGATCGCCCGTTCGACCCGAACAAGCTGGAGGATTTCCTCGGCGGCATCCTGCAGATCTATGGGGAACGGATGTTGCGCTACAAGGGCGTGCTGTACATGAAGGGCGTCGACCGCAAGGTCGTGTTCCAGGGCGTGCACCAGATGATGGGCAGCGACCTCGCCGCGAAGTGGCTGCCGGTCGAGAAGAAGACCAACAAGATGGTGTTCATCGGCGTCGACCTGCCGCAGGACCTGATCACCGACGGCCTCGACGCCTGCCTCGCCTGAGCGGTCGGGCCGGCGTCGCAGGCCTTCCGTGCGGCCGCCTTCGCGGGCGGCCGCGGCGCTTGCGGGTGCCGTTTCCGGGCAGGGTTTCGCCGTCATCGCTTTTTCGCGATTTGCGCGTTATATTTTCTAGATATTGGCGCAGCCGACGGGGATCGACCCGATACGGCGCCCGCTTGCGATTCAGTTACAATACGTGCCCGCTGGAGTACGGCAATAACAGGCCCGGTTCTTGCAGAACCAATACCCGGGCATCGCAACCGCGCCGGATCGCCCATCCGCCACCCGGCCGCGGCCGATGCGATCTGCCGCGCAGTACCGGTTCGCCGCGCGCGCAAATCCGCGCCAGGCCTGTCCTGGTATTTGAGAACCGGTTTTCCAGAGGCTTTCGGCCCCGCGGCGGCAAATCGCAAATGATTGCAAGCGGCAGTTGCGGGTAATCCCAAAGTGCAGGCACTATCTCCTGATTTGCCGCACATTGAAGAAGCAAGCAGATGACGAAGAAACTCTTGACCGAAGCCGAAATCCTGAAGATGAGCGACAAGGATTACATGAATGAGGATCAGCTCGCCTTCTTCAAAAATCGGCTCGAACAGTTGCAGGCGGACATCCTCAAGAACGCAGGCCAGACGACCGAGAACCTGCGCGAGACGGTGATCGTCCCCGATCCCGCCGACCGCGCGACGATCGAGGAAGAGCACGCGCTCGAGCTGCGCACGCGCGATCGCGAACGCAAGCTCCTCAAGAAGGTTCAGCAGTCGCTCGCCCGCATCGATTCCGGCGACTACGGCTGGTGCGAGGAAACCGGCGAACCGATCGGCATCCCGCGCCTGCTCGCGCGTCCGACGGCCACGCTGTCGCTCGAGGCGCAAGAGCGCCGCGAGCTGCGCCAGAAGCTGTTCGGCGACTGATCGAGCGGCGTTCCGCTCCGACACGCTGCTTCCCGAAAGCGCGCGGCCTGCCGCGCGCTTTTTGTTTTTCCGGCACCGGTTCCCGGGCCGCCGGCCGATTTGCGTCCCCCTCTTGATATCCCGGCGCCCGCCCTAAAATGAAACGGACGCGCGCCGGGCCGCTCCCCGGCGCACTGCGGATTCACGCGGCGGCGCGTCGCGCCGCCCGACTCTTCCCCGTTTTTCTCAAGGAACGCAGATGGAGCAATTTCACGGCACGACCATCGTTTCGGTCCGGCGCGGCGACAAGGTCGCGCTCGGCGGCGACGGCCAGGTAACCCTCGGCAACATCGTCATGAAGGGTGGCGCGCGGAAAGTGCGGCGGATCTACAACAACCAGGTACTGGTCGGATTCGCGGGCGGCACCGCCGATGCGTTCTCGCTGCTCGATCGCTTCGAGGCGAAGCTCGAGAAGCACCAGGGCAACCTGACCCGCGCGGCCGTCGAGCTCGCGAAGGACTGGCGCACCGACCGGATGCTGCGCCGCCTCGAGGCGATGCTGATCACGGCCGACGCGACCACCACGCTCGTGATCACCGGCAACGGCGACGTGCTCGACCCGGAAGGCGGCATCTGCGCGATCGGTTCGGGCGGCGCCTATGCGCAGGCCGCGGCCCGCGCGCTCGCGGAGAACACCGAGCTGTCGCCGCGCGAGATCGTCGAGAAGTCGCTCGAGATCGCCGGCGACATGTGCATCTACACGAACCACAACCGCATCATCGAAACGATCGAGTAAGGACCGCCCCATGAGCACCATGACCCCTGCCGAGATCGTCTCGGAACTCGACAAGCACATCATCGGCCAGGCCAAGGCGAAGAAGGCCGTCGCGGTCGCGCTGCGCAACCGCTGGCGCCGCCAGCAGGTCGCCGACCCGCTGCGCCAGGAAATCACGCCGAAGAACATCCTGATGATCGGGCCGACGGGCGTCGGCAAGACCGAAATCGCACGACGCCTCGCGAAGCTCGCCGACGCGCCGTTCATCAAGATCGAAGCGACCAAGTTCACCGAAGTCGGCTACGTCGGCCGCGACGTCGACAGCATCGTGCGCGACCTGATCGAGATCTCGGTGAAGCAGACGCGCGAATCCGAGATGCGCAAGGTGCGCAGCAAGGCCACCGACCAGGCGGAAGACCGCATCCTCGACATCCTGCTGCCGCAGCCGCGCGCGGTGGGCTTCGGCGGCAATGCCGACCACGCGAACGACGACAACAACGCGACGCGCCAGACCTTCCGCAAGCGCCTGCGCGAAGGCCAGCTCGACGACAAGGAAGTCGAGCTCGACCTCGAGCAGCCGTCGGCCGGCATGGACATCATGGCGCCGCCGGGGATGGAAGAGATGACCGAGCAGATCCGCTCGATGTTCTCGAACCTCGGCAGCGGCAAGAAGCAGCGCCGCAAGGTGAAGATCAAGGAAGCGCTGAAGCTGCTGACCGACGAGGAAGCGGCCAAGATGCTCAACGACGAGGAAGTGAAGACGAAGGCCGTGCAGAACGTCGAGCAGAACGGCATCGTGTTCCTCGACGAGATCGACAAGATCACGTCGCGCAACAACGAAGGCAGCGGCGGCGAAGTGTCGCGTCAGGGCGTGCAGCGCGACCTGCTGCCGCTCGTCGAGGGCACGACGGTCAACACGAAGTACGGGATGGTGAAGACCGATCACATCCTGTTCATCGCGAGCGGCGCATTCCACCTCGCGAAGCCGAGCGACCTGATTCCCGAACTGCAGGGCCGCTTCCCGATCCGCGTCGAGCTCGACTCGCTGTCGGTGAAGGATTTCGAGGCGATCCTCGTCGCGACCGATGCGAGCCTCGTCAAGCAATACCAGGCGCTGCTCGCCACCGAAGACGTGCAGCTCGAGTTCGCCGAAGACGGCATCCGCCGCCTGGCCGAGATCGCGTACGCGGTCAACGAGAAGACCGAGAACATCGGTGCGCGCCGGCTCTACACGGTGATCGAGAAGCTGCTCGAGGAAGTGTCGTTCTCGGCCGGCAACCACGCCGGCGAGCGCGTGACGATCGACGCGCAGTATGTCGACCGTGCGCTCGGCGAAGTGTCGCAGGACGAAGACCTGTCGCGCTACGTGCTGTAACGCGCGCAGGGGCGAATGCGAAACGGGCGGCTCCTTCGGGGCCGCCCGTTTTCGTTGGGGGGGGGCCGGCCGCTGCCGCGGCGCCGCTTACTGCCGCACCGGCTTCTTCGCGAGCTTGCGCTGCAGCGTGCGACGGTGCATGTTCAGCGCGCGCGCGGTTGCCGAAATGTTGTTGTTGTTCTCCGCGAGCACGCGCTGGATGTGCTCCCATTCGAGCCGGTCGACCGACAGCACGACCGGATTCTCGAGCGCCTCGTCGGCCTGCACTTCGCTCGCGTTGGTCTGCAGCGCGGCCAGGATCGACTCGATGTTCGCCGGCTTCGCGAGATAGTTGTCGGCGCCTTCCTTCACGGCCTGCACGGCGGTCGCGATGCTCGCGTAGCCGGTCAGCACGAGAATCCGCGCGTCGGGCTGCAGGTCGCACAGCGGCGCGATCAGGCTCAGCCCCGAATCGTCGCCGAGGTGCAGGTCGACGGTGATGAACTGGAACTTGCCGCCGGCCGCGAGCCGCAGCGCCGCCTCCTTGTCGTGCGCCTGCTGGACCGCGTAGCCGCGGCGCTCGAGGCCGCGCGCGAGCGTGCCCGCGAACACCTCGTTGTCGTCGATCACCAGGAAATTGTTCTCGCTCATGTGGTTTCTCCGTCTACGTGTTGGTTGAGGCGGCCGGCGCCGTGACGCGCGCCACCGGCAGGCGCAGCACCGCGCGGGTGCCGCGGCCGGTGACGCCAGCCGGGCGGCTGTCCGGCGCGGCTGCCGCTCGTTCGCTCGCGCGCTGGCCCGACGCAGCAGCGGCGTGACCGTTCGCACCGCCACCCGCGCGCCCGTTGCCGCCCGCCGCGCGCGGCGTGACATCGGACAGCTCGACCTCGCCGCCGAGGCGCGCAGCCGCGCTGAACGCAAGATACAGGCCGACCCCGTGCCCGCCCTGCGTGCTGTCGACCGGCATCGCGCCGAGCGATTCGCGCAATGCGGCCGGAATGCCGGGGCCGTCGTCGCATACTTCGAATTCGATCTGGTCGCCCGCCCGGTCGTTGTGCGCGAGCTTCGCGGCCAGCGTCACGCGGTGCGGGCTCGCCCGCGCGGCATTGTCGAGCAGGATCGTCAGGATCTGGCCGGCCGCCACCGTGTCGTCGAGCGCGACGCCTGACGGGCGCGCACCCAGCAGCTCGAACTGCACGTGCGGATGCCGCAGGCGCCAGTGCTCGACGAACGTGTCGAGCCAGTCATCCACCGGCTGGCGGCTCGCCGGCGCGCTCGCGCGACTGCGCAGCCGCGCGAGCGCCGACGTGCAGAGCGTCATCTGTTCTTCCAGCACCTTCAGGTCGCCCTCGTAGCGCGCGAGCCCCGGATCGGCGCGTGCCGCGTCGCGCAGTTCCTCCGCGAGCATCGCGATGGTCGACAGCGGCGTGCCCATCTCGTGCGCGACCGTGGCCGCCTGCACGCCGAGCGCGACCGCCCGCTCGTCGCGCAGCAGGTGCGCCTGCGCCTCGCCGAGCGCCGCATCGCGCTGGCGCAGCGCGTTCGACATGCGCGCGACGAACCATGCGATCAGCCCGACGCTGACCATGAAGTTCGCCCACATCCCGGTGCGGTAGTAGTCGAACAGGTTCGCCGGGTTATCCATGTTGAGCGGCACCGAATCGAAGCCGAGCGCCGCATAGCACGCGACCGCGAACGCCGCGAGCCAGATCATCAGGTGCCACGGCAGCACGGCCGCCGCGATCGCGAGCGACGGCAGGTACAGCGACACGAACGGGTTGGTCGTGCCGCCCGACAGGAACAGCAGCGCCGACAATGCGCCGAGGTCGACCCACAGCTGGCCGAGCAGCTCGAAATTGGTCTCGGGCCGCGCGCGCAGCACGCGCACCCAGGTCAGCGCGTTGAAAACGATTTCGAGCGCGATGACCATCAGCATCGCCGGCAGCGGCAGATGCACGCCGAAATAGGTCTGCACGACGCCGATCGTCACGAGCTGGCCGATGATCGCGAGATTGCGCAGCCAGAACAGGTGACTGAGGTTGACGCGCCCGGTGGTGGTGATTCGTTGCATCCGAGCAGTTTACCCGTTTAGCGCCCGGCGCCTCTACCGGGGGCCGGATCGGTGAGGACGAACGGAGCACCGGGCGAGCCGGCGTCGCATCGGGTTGCACGGGCCGGCAACCGTCAGCCGGCCGCACCGGCCATGCGTTGCGCGATCTCGTCGGCGAGGCACTCCGGACAGCGGCAACGCGTACCGGCTGCCGGCGGCGCGCCGCCGGGCACGGCCGGCATCGACGCACACCAGCACTCGAACGGCTGCGTGCCGGCGCCGCAGTCGAAGCCGCGCCCGCAGTGCGGGCAACGCGCTCGGCGCGGGGTCGAACGGGCGGCGGCGGCGGAATCGGTCATGGCTCAAGCGTGAAAGCGGGCATGCACGTCGCCCTACGCGACAAGCATAGCGCGGCGGACGGATTTTGCACGTCTGCCGTCCGGCCGATGCATGCCGCCGACACCGCCGCACGCGGCGGGCGTCGCCCCGCTCGCGCCGCTGGCGCGGAGCCCGCCGCGGGGGCCGGCTCAGAGCCCGGCGCAGGGTTCGGCCGCAGGGTCCGGCGCCATGGCCGGCGGGCCGCCGCGCGTGGCGCCGGGCCCGCGCGATCGGCCGTCCGGCCAGCCCAAAAACCCGATGCTGCGCTGCGCCACTCCTGTACAATTCGCCCTGTTTCAACCGTTCCCAGCCAGAGCCGCCGCCATGTCCGAGCCCATCGACCTCTCGCAGATCGCCCCCACGCTGAAGGCAGAAATCCTCGCCGAGGCGCTGCCGTACATCCGCCGCTACCACGGCAAGACCGTGGTGATCAAATACGGCGGCAACGCGATGACGGAAGAGCGGCTCAAGCAGGGTTTCGCGCGCGACGTGATCCTGCTGAAACTGGTCGGCATCAATCCGGTGATCGTCCACGGCGGCGGTCCGCAGATCGATCATGCGCTGAAGAAGATCGGCAAGGCCGGCACCTTCATCCAGGGCATGCGCGTCACCGACGAAGAAACGATGGAAGTCGTCGAATGGGTGCTGGGCGGCGAAGTCCAGCAGGACATCGTGATGCTGATCAACCACTTCGGCGGCCATGCGGTGGGCCTGACGGGCAAGGACGGCGGCCTGATCCATGCTCGCAAGCTGCTGATGCCGGACCGCGACAATCCGGGCCAGTACATCGACATCGGCCAGGTCGGCGAAGTCGAGGCGATCAACCCGGCGGTCGTGAAGGCGCTGCAGGACGACGCGTTCATCCCGGTGATCTCGCCGATCGGCTTCGGCGAGGACGGCCTCTCGTACAACATCAACGCCGATCTGGTCGCGGGCAAGCTCGCCACGGTGCTGAACGCCGAGAAGCTGCTGATGATGACCAACATCCCTGGCGTGATGGACAAGGACGGCAACCTGCTGACCGACCTGTCGGCGCGCGAGATCGACGCGCTGTTCGAGGACGGCACGATCTCGGGCGGCATGCTGCCGAAGATCTCGTCGGCGCTCGACGCGGCGAAGAGCGGCGTGAAGTCGGTGCACATCGTCGACGGCCGCATCGAGCACTCGGTGCTGCTGGAAATCCTGACCGAGCAGCCGTTCGGCACGATGATCCGCTCGCATTGAGCGCGCGCCGCAAAACCACCGGTCCCGACCTGCCGGCGTCGCTGCGACGCCGGCGCATCTCCCGCAGCCGGCCGCGCGCCGGCTCGCCTGTCTGGCTGTTCGATCTCGACAACACGCTTCATCACGCATCGCACGCGATCTTCCCGGAGATCAACCGCGCGATGACGCAATACATCATCGACACGCTCCACGTCGGGCGCGTCGAAGCCGATCGCCTGCGCACCGGCTACACGCAGCGCTACGGCGCCGCGCTCCTCGGCCTTGCGCGCCATCATCCGATCGATCCGAACGACTTCCTGCGGGTCGTGCACACGTTTTCCGACCTGCCCGCGATGCTGCGCGCCGAGCGCGGCCTCGCGCGCATCATCGCCGCGCTGCCGGGCCGCAAGTTCGTGCTGACCAACGCGCCCGAGAACTACGCGCGCGCGGTGCTGCGCGAGCTGCGCATCGAACGGCTGTTCGAGCGCGTGATCGCGATCGAGCACATGCGAGACCGGCGTGCGTGGCGCGCAAAGCCCGATCACACGATGCTGCGCCGCACGCTGCGCGCCGCGCACGCGCGGCTCGCCGACGCGATCCTCGTCGAGGATACCCGCAGCCACCTGAAGCGCTACAAGCGCCTCGGCATCGGCACCGTGTGGATCACGGGCCACCTGCCGGGTCATCTGCCGAACATCGGCCGGCCGCATTATGTCGATCAGCGCATTCGTTCGTTAAAATCGCTGCGACTGGGCACACGATCGGGGCGACAAAAATGCAGCCGACTTACCCGCAGGACCAAGCCGTAACGGAAGACCAGGCCACGCCGTCCCGCCCGCGCCCGAAGCCGGGCGAGCGGCGCGTGATGATCCTGCAGACGCTCGCCGCGATGCTGGAGGCGCCGAAGCCCGAAAAAATCACGACGGCCTCGCTCGCGGCCCGGCTCGACGTGTCGGAAGCCGCGCTGTACCGGCACTTCTCCAGCAAGGCGAAGATGTACGAAGGGCTGATCGAGTTCATCGAGCAGGCGCTGTTCGGCCTCGTCAACCAGATCGTCGCGAAGGAGCCGAACGGCGTGCTGCAGGCACGCACGATCGCGCTGACGATGCTCAATTTCGCCGCGAAGAACCCCGGCATGACGCGCGTGCTGACCGGCGAGGCGCTGGTCGGCGAGGACGAGCGGCTCACCGAGCGCGTGAACCAGCTCGTCGACCGAATCGAGGCAACCGTCAAGCAGTGCCTGCGGGTCGCGCGCACCGAATCCCAGGCGCCCGACGGCGCGGCGCCGTTCGTGCTGCCGGCCGATTACGATCCCGCCGCGCGCGCAAGCCTGCTCGTCAGCTATGTGATCGGCCGGTGGCATCGCTTTGCCAAAGGCGGGTTCCAGAAGCCGCCCGGGGAACAGGCCGATGCGCATTTGCGGCTGATTCTGCAGTGATGCCCGGCGCGCCTCCATCCGGATCGGCACGACCGGACAAGTGAGCCTGCGCTTCTCGATATCGGCCAGCCTCGGCGTGGAAGGAAACCTGTCCAACTACTCGGTGATCACGGGCCAGTTCACGGCAAAGTACCGCTGGTAAAGCGGCCAGCGGGCCGCACGCCCCGATGCAATCCGCCTCCGGCGGAATTCCGCTATACTTTGCCGACTTGCCGCCCCCTTGGCGGCAGGCCGGAAGCGCGCCGATTTGCTGACTCGATTGCGGGCGCGCGAACCGGCCGGGGCCTTGACGCGTCGATGCGTCGTTCCCCGGCGGTTCACTACAAATGCGGCTAAAGAGGTCGTCAGCCGCGCACCTTCGACTCCGCGCCTCGCCGACACCATTTAGCCGCCCAGTCATATGGCATAAGGCGGAACGAATGGAATCGATCGGCATCGTCGCTCCACAGACCATGCACTTCGCCGAACCGCTGCGCTTGCAAAGCGGCAGCGTGATCGGCAACTATCAGCTCGTCGTCGAGACGTACGGCGAGCTCAACGCCGCGCGCTCGAACGCAGTGCTCGTCTGCCACGCGCTCAACGCGTCGCACCACGTCGCCGGCGTCTACGCGGACGATCCGCGCAGCACCGGCTGGTGGGACAACATGGTCGGCCCCGGCAAGCCGCTCGACACCAACCGCTTCTTCGTGATCGGCGTGAACAATCTCGGGTCGTGTTTCGGCTCGACCGGCCCGATGAGCATCGATCCGTCGACCGGCAAACCGTACGGCGCGCGCTTCCCCGTCGTCACCGTCGAGGACTGGGTGCACGCGCAGGCGCGCGTCGCCGACGCATTCGGCATCGAGCGCTTCGCCGCCGTGATGGGCGGCAGCCTCGGCGGGATGCAGGCGCTCGCGTGGAGCCTGATGTATCCGGAGCGCGTCGCGCACTGCATCGACATCGCGTCGACACCGAAGCTGTCCGCGCAGAACATCGCGTTCAACGAGGTCGCGCGCTCGGCGATCCTGTCCGATCCCGACTTCCACGGCGGCGACTACTACGCGCACGGCGTGAAGCCGAAGCGCGGCCTGCGCGTCGCGCGGATGATCGGCCACATCACGTACCTGTCCGACGACGACATGGCCGAGAAATTCGGCCGTGCGCTGCGCCGCGCGGACGGCGCGCTCGACGCGTACAACTTCAGCTTCGACGTGGAGTTCGAGGTCGAGTCGTACCTGCGCTACCAGGGCGACAAGTTCGCCGACTACTTCGACGCGAACACCTACCTGCTGATCACGCGCGCGCTCGACTACTTCGATCCGGCGAAGGCGTTCGACGGCAACCTGACGGCCGCGCTCGCGCACACGCAGGCGAAATACCTGATCGCGAGCTTCTCGACCGACTGGCGCTTCGCGCCGGCGCGTTCGCGCGAGATCGTGAAGGCGCTGCTCGACAACAAGCGCACGGTCAGCTACGCGGAAATCGACGCGCCGCACGGCCACGACGCGTTCCTGCTCGACGACGCGCGCTATCACAACCTGCTCCGCGCGTATTACGAACGAATCGCCATCGAGGTGGGGGCATGAACCAGCAAGCACTGAATTCCCTGTCCGCCCGCGCGGACTTCCGCGCGATCGCCCGCTGGGTCGAACCGCGCGCGACCGTGCTCGACCTCGGCTGCGGCGACGGCTCGCTGCTGTCGCTGCTGTCGGAAGAACTCGACGTGTCCGGCTACGGGATCGAACTGAACGACGCGGGCGTGCTCGCCAGCGCGAAGAACGGGATCAACGTGATCCAGCAGAACCTCGAGGACGGCCTGCGCCTGTTCGAGGATCACAGCTTCGATTTCGCGATCCTGTCGCAAACCCTTCAGACGATCCACCAGACGGCCGCGATCCTGCGCGAAACCGCGCGCGTCGGACGCGAATGCATCGTGTCGTTCCCGAACTTCGGCTACTGGGCGCACCGGTTGTCGGTGCTGCGCGGCCGGATGCCGGTGTCGAAGTCGCTGCCTTACCAGTGGCACAACACGCCGAACGTCCGGGTGCTGACGATCAAGGATTTCGAGGCGCTCGCGCCCGAAGTCGGCGTCACGATCCTCGACCGCATCGTGCTGCACGAAGGCCAGCCGATTCGATGGGGAGCGAACTGGCGTGGTAGTCTTGCTGTCTATCGCGTCAAGCGCAGCTGAGCCGGGGGGCCGTTGACGGACGCCGACGGCCAGCACGCACGTACGGCCGCGCTCCTGTGCTACCCGCGCCGCCGCGTGCGCTGCCGCCGCCATCAGTCAACGCTACCCAGTTTCCGTCCATGTCCAAAACGCCACACGAGGCGCCCGCACTCACCGCTCACGAGGATCACCCCGGCTGGCGCGCCTATCTGAACACGCACATGCTGATCTGCGTGTTCCTGGGCTTCACGTCGGGGCTGCCCCTGTTCACGCTCGTCTACCTCGTGCAGGCATGGCTGCGCTCCGAGGGCGTGAACCTGAAGGAAATCGGCCTGTTCGCGCTGATCCAGTTCCCGTATACGTGGAAGTTCCTGTGGGCGCCGCTGATGGACCGCTACATCCCGCGCCTGCCCGGCTGGCGGCCGGGCCGCCGGCGCGGCTGGATGCTGCTCACGCAGGTGCTGGTCGCCGGCGCGATCGCCGCGCTCGGCTTCGTGTCGCCGCGCGACTCGATCTGGACGGTCGCCGCGCTCACGACGCTCGTCGCGTTCTTCGGCGCAAGCTCCGACATCGTGATCGACGCCTATCGCCGCGAACTGCTGCGCGACACCGAGCAAGGCCTCGGCAACGCGGTGCACGTGAACGCATACAAGCTCGCCGCGCTGATCCCCGGCTCGCTCGCGCTGATCCTGTCCGACCACATGCCGTGGGACGCCGTGTTCGCGCTCACCGGCGCGTTCATGCTGCCGGGCATCCTGATGACGCTGCTCGTGCGCGAACCGGAAGTCGTCGGCGCGCCGCCGCGCAACCTGCGCGACGCGATCGTGCTGCCGTTCCGCGAATTCATCCAGCGCGACGGCTGGAGCGGTGCGCTGCTCGTCATCGCGTTCATCTTCCTGTTCAAGATCGGCGACACGATGGCCACCACGCTGTCGACGTCGTTCTTCCTCGACATCGGCTTCACGCGCACCGAGATCGGCATCGTCGCGAAGACCACCGCGCTCGTCGCGAGCGTCGCCGGCGGCATCATCGGCGGCGTCTGGCTCGTGAAGATCGGGATCGGCCGCGGGCTGTGGATCTTCGGCGCGCTGCAGATGGTATCGACGCTCGGCTTCGCATGGCTCGCGCAACTCGGCCCCGGCTCGCCGGTACTCGCGATGCTGTACGACTTCACGGTATCGACGAGCCATGCGATCACGGCGGCGCTGTCGGTGTTCGGCGTCGCGGTCACGCCGCAATTCAGCCCGATGACGGTCGCGCTCGCGATCGTCTACGGCGTCGAAACCTTCACGACCGGCCTGACGATGGCCGCGTTCGTCGCGTATATCGCGAGCACGACCGATCCGCGCTACACGGCCACGCAGTTCGCGCTGTTCACGAGCCTCGCGTCCGTGCCGCGCACCCTCGCATCGGCCGCGAGCGGCTTCATCGTCGCGAAGATCGGCTGGTTCGACTACTTCATCGTGTGCACCGCGCTCGCGATCCCCGGCATGCTGCTGCTGTTCAAGATCGCGCCGTGGAACGGCACCGCGCGCAACGGCGAGGCCAGCCGTGCGCAATGACCGCCTGCATCGCGTGGCGTGCGTCGCCGCCGCGCTGGGCGTCGGCTTCACGACGCTCGGCGCGGCGGGAAGCGCTCATGCGTCCGACACCGTTGCGGCCATGGCCGGCTCCGCGCCCGCTGCCCCGGCATCGCCGTCCACGCCGGCTGCAGCCGCTCCCCCGCCTGCAGCCGAAGCCGCGCAGCCGACCGGCGCCGCCGTGCCCGCGAAAGCCTATACGCCGACGCCGCAGCAGGTTCGCTACGGCAATGCGATCGCGTTCCGCACGCTGATCCCGTCGCCGCTGCTCGAACAACTCACCGCGAACGAATACGCGCAGATCGTCCAGGCCGCCGCCGACAGCGACCGCCTGCTGCCCGCGAACCAGCCGCGCGTGAAGCGGCTGCGCGCGATCGTCATGAAGCTCGCGCCGTATTCGGTGAAGTGGAACGATCGTGTGAAGAGCTGGGCGTGGGACGTCAACGTGATCCGCTCGCGCGACATCCGCATTACCTGCCTGCCGGGCGGCAAGGTGCTCGTGTACGGCGGGCTGCTCGATCGCGTCCGCCTGAACGACGACGAGTTCGGCGTGCTGATCGCACACGGCATCGCGCATGCGCTGCGCGAACACGCACGCAGCAATTTCAGCGCGACGTCGCAAACGTCGCTGCGCGCGGCCACGCTGCCGCCGCTGTTCGGCGTCGGCGATCCGCTGCCGCAGGCGCTGAACCTCGGCGAACGCCTGCAGACGCTGCGCTACGACCCGACCGACGAAACCGAAGCCGACGTGATCGGCGGCGACATCGCCGCCCGCGCGGGTTTCGATCCGCGCGCGGCGATCACGCTGTGGGACAAGCTCGCGGCGGCGACGCGCGCGAACAAGACGTCGGGCTTCATCTACATGCATCCGTACAGCGCCGCGCGGCGGCAGGATCTGCTGAACCGCCTGCCGGACCTGATGCCGCTGTATGCGAAGGCGACGGCCAAACGCGTCGACACGCTGCCCGACTACGCGGGCATCAGCGCGCAGCGGCGCAAGGTCGTGCGGCGCTGAGCGCCGCACCCGGCGGCTCCCCGCCGGGAATCGCCGGCACGCATCACCGGCGCACGAGGCCAGGCGCTACGCGCCGACTTCCGACTCGACCGGCCGGCTGCCGATTTCGCGCATCCAGCGTACTTCGTCTCCCGGGCTGCGGCCGAACAGCCGCTTGAACTCGCGGCTGAACTGCGACGCGCTCGCATAACCGACCCGTGCCGACGCCGCACCCGCGCCGAGACCGTCCTGCACCATCATCAACCGGGCCTGGTGCAGGCGCGCGGCCTTCACATACTGCATCGGCGACGTCGCCGTCACGTGCTTGAACTGCGCGTGGAACACCGCAACGCTCATCCCGGCCTCGCGCGCGAGCGTCTCGACGTCGAGATCGGCCTTCAGGTCCGCATGGATGCGCCGCAGCGCCTTCGCGATGCGGCCGAAATGATGCTGCTGGACGAGCGCCGCCCGAATCGCGTCGCCCTGCGCGCCCGTCAGCACGCGGTATGCGATCTCGCGCATGATCGCCGGCCCGAGCACGCACGTGTCGTGCGGCGACGCGAGCGCTTCGAGCAGCCGCACCACCGCGTCGGCGAGCGGCGCATCGAGCGGCGTCGAATAGACGCCGTGCGGCTCGCTGACTGAAGCGCCCAGCGTCTCGTCGAGCAGGATCGCCAGCTCGGCGATCACCGCGAGATCGACGCGGATCGAGATCGCGAGAAACGGCTCGTCCATGCTCGCGAAGGTCTCGCATTCGAACGGCAGCGGCACCGACAGCACGAGATACTGCTGCGCGTCGTAGACGAACGAGCGGTCGCCGAGATAGCCGAGCTTGCGGCCCTGGCACACGACGATGATGCTCGGTTCGTACAGCACCGGCATGCGCGGCACGGGGCGGTTCACGCGGAAGAAGCGCACGCCGTCGAGCGCCGCCGGCGTATCACCCTCGTTCGGCGCGAGACGCGCATGCAGCTCGATCATGCGGCGCCGCACACGGTCGCCCGTGTCGTCGAAAAGGGGTTGGAAGCTCACGGGCGTCGTCCTGTCCGGCAAGAGAATCAGGCTCGCAATGTAGCACCTTGAAAGCGTTTTGACGGCCGTTCGCGTGCAATTCGAGAGGAATAGGCAAATCTTCGAGACCTTCGTGTATTTCGCCGACGCGGCCCGCTCCTTACGATGGGCACCTGTCTCGCCGCGTCGCCACATGATGCGGCGGCAGTCTGATTCGCCGGACGTTTTTGCCGGACAAGGAGCCCCCCTGCATGAGCACAACCTACGCTTACGCGGCGACCGATGCGCGCTCGCCGCTCGCCCCGTTCGAATTCCAGCGCCGCGCGCTGCGCGACCTCGACGTCCAGATCGAGGTGCTCTACTGCGGCGTCTGCCACTCGGACCTGCACCAGGCCCGCAACGAATGGCGCAACACGATCTACCCGGTCGTGCCGGGCCATGAAATCGTCGGCCGCGTGACCGCGACCGGCCCGCAAGTGTCGCGCTTCAAGGTCGGCGAGCTGGTCGGCGTCGGCTGTCTCGTCGATTCGTGCCGCACCTGCCCGAGCTGCGCGGAAGGCCTCGAGCAGTATTGCGAGAACGGCTTCGTCGGCACCTACAACGGCCAGGACCGCGTGACCGGCGACATCACGTACGGCGGCTATTCGACGCAGCTCGTCGTCGACGAGGCGTTCGTGCTGCGCGTGCCCGAGACGCTCGACCCGGCCGGCGCCGCGCCGCTCTTGTGCGCGGGGATCACGACCTATTCGCCGCTGCGCCAGTGGAACGTCGGGCCCGGCAAGAAGGTCGGGATCGTCGGCCTGGGCGGGCTCGGCCACATGGGTGTGAAGCTCGCGCGCGCGATGGGCGCGCACGTCGTGCTGTTCACGACGTCGCCGTCGAAGATCGAGGACGGCAAGCGTCTCGGCGCGCATGAGGTCGTGATCTCGAAAGACGAAGCGCAGATGAACGCGCACCTGAACAGCTTCGACTTCATCCTGAACACGGTCGCCGCGCAGCACGACCTGAACCCGTTCCTGCACCTGCTGAAGCGCGACGGCACGATGACGCTCGTCGGCGCGCCGGAGCACGATCACCCGTCGCCGCAGGTATTCAACCTGATCTTCAAGCGCCGCCGCCTCGCGGGCTCGCTGATCGGCGGGATCGCGGAAACGCAGGAAATGCTCGACTTCTGCGCGGAGCACGGCATTACGTCGGATATCGAAACGATTCCGATGCAGCAGATCAATGCCGCTTACGAGCGGATGCTGAAGAGCGACGTGAAGTACCGGTTCGTGATCGACATGGCGTCGATCAAGCAGTAAGCGACGCACCAAACGAAACGGGGCCGCATGTTCGACATGCGGCCCCGTTTTGCGTCCGGTGACCGGACGACTTGGCAGCGACGCGAAGCGCGTCGCGCCGACGCTCACTTCTTGTAGTCGTAATCGACCGTCAGCGGCGCGTGATCGCTGAACTTGATGTCCTTGAAGATCGACGTGCGCTTCGCGGTGCCGGCCACGCCCGGCGTCGCGATCTGGTAATCGATCCGCCACCCGACGTTCTTCGCGTACGCCTGGCCGCGATTGCTCCACCACGTGTACTGCTCGGGGCGCGGATCGAGCGTGCGGAACACGTCGACGTAGCCGACATCGTCGAACAGCTGCGTGAGCCACGCGCGCTCTTCCGGCAGGCAGCCCGAATTCTTCTGGTTGCTCTTCCAGTTCTTGATGTCGATTTCCTTGTGCACGATGTTCACGTCGCCGCACAGGATCACCTCGCGCTTCTTCTTCAGCTCGGCGAGGTGCGGCATGAACTCGTCCATGAAGCGGTACTTCGCCTGCTGGCGCTCTTCGCCGCTCGAGCCGGACGGCACGTACACCGACACGACCGACAGCTTGCCGTAGCGCGCCTCGACGTAGCGCCCCTCGGAGTCGAATTCGCTGCTGCCGAAGCCGATGATCACGTCATCGGGCTCGTGGCGGCTGTACACGCCCGCGCCGCTGTAGCCCTTCTTCTCGGCGTGATGGAAGTAGCTCCTGAAGCCGTGCGGCTCGACGAATTCGGCCGGCAGGTCGTCGGCCGATACCTTGATTTCCTGCACGCACACGCAGTCGGCATTCTGTTCGCCGAGCCATTCGAAGAAGCCCTTCTTCGCGGCGGAGCGGATGCCGTTCAGGTTGGCGGTAATCACTCGCATCATGTCGGGTTCCGTTGTTCAGTTCAGTTCAGTTCAGTTCGATGTGGTTGCAGGATCGCAGCCTAGCGGATCTTCACGCCTTCGAGTTCCGGCTTCGGCGGCGGGAATTCGAGCTTCATGTCGGTCATCGTGCGCAGCAGCAGCTCGGCGATCATCACGTTGCGGTGCGTCTTCGAGTTCGCCGGGATCACGTACCACGGCGCATGCTCGGCCGACGTCGCGGCGAGCGCGTCGCGGTACGCCGACTGGTACGCCTCCCAGTGCTTGCGCGCGTCGAGATCGGCGATGTCGAACTTCCAGTGCTTGGTCGGATCGTCAATGCGCGCCTGCAGCCGCTCGCGCTGCTCGTCCTTCGAGATGTGCAGGAAGCACTTGACGATCGTCGTGCCGTTCTCGAACAGCATCGTCTCGAAATCGCGGATCTGCCGGTAGCGGCGCTCGCATTCCTTGTCGTCGATCGCGCCGATCACGCGCGGCACGAGCACGTCTTCGTAGTGACTGCGGTTGAAGATCGCGAGCTCGCCCGCGGCCGGTACCTGCAGATGCACGCGCCAGAGGAAGTCGTGCACGGCCTCGATCGGCGTCGGCGCCTTGAACGACACGACGCGCAGGCCGAGCGGATCGACCTCGCGGAACACGGCGCGCACGGTGCCGTCCTTGCCGCTGGTATCCATCCCCTGCAGCACGAGCAGCACGCGCTTCTTCTGCTGCGTGTGCAGGCGCTCCTGCTGGACGTCGAGCTCGGTCGATACGGCCGACAGCCGTTCGCGGTCGGCGTCCTTCGACCCCGACGAAAACGGCTTCGCGGCCGGATCGAACGCATCGAGCTTGAATGCGGCAGCTTCCTTCTCGCGCGTGCTGTACGGCACGCGGAAATCGTCGAGCGACGGTTGTTTCGCCATTCGTTCCTCCGTTGGACGGTGCGATGCACACGCGCACACGATAACGCATGCACCAAAACGACGGGCCGCCCCGAACAGGTTCGGCGGCGGCCCGTGGTCAGGCGCGGTTCAGGCGCGCGGCCATGCTCAGCCGAGTTTCTTCTTCAGCAGCTCGTTGACCTGCTGCGGATTGGCCTTGCCCTTGGTCGCCTTCATCGCCTGGCCGATCAGCGCGTTGAACGCCTTTTCCTTGCCCGCGCGGAACTCCTCGACCGACTTCGCGTTCGCCGCCAGCACCTCGTCGATGATCGCTTCCAGCGCGCCGGTGTCGGAAATCTGCTTCAGGCCCTTCGCGTCGATGATGCGGTCGGCCGCGCCTTCGTCGGTCGCCTTCTCGTCCCAGATCGTCGCGAAGATTTCCTTCGCGATCTTGTTCGAGATCGTGCCGTCGGCGATGCGCTGCAGCACCAGCGCGAGCTGCGCGGCCGACACGGGAATCGCGTCGATCTCGATGCCGTCGCGGTTCAGCTGCGACGACACGTCGCCCATCAGCCAGTTCGCGGCGATCTTCGCGTTCGCCGCGCCGGCCTTCGCGACCACCGCCTCGAAGTAGGCAGCCATCGCCTTGCTCGACGTCAGCACGCCCGCGTCGTACGCGGACACGCCGTACTGCTCGACGAAGCGCTGCTGCATCGCGGCCGGCAGCTCGGGCATGCCGGCCTGCACGCGCTCGACCCAGTCACGGCCGATCACGAGCGGCATCAGGTCGGGGTCGGGGAAGTAGCGGTAGTCGTGCGCGTCTTCCTTGCTGCGCATCGAACGCGTCTCGCGCTTGTCCGGATCGTAGAGGCGCGTCTCCTGCACGACTTCGCCGCCGTCCTCGATCAGCTCGATCTGGCGGCGCACTTCGTAGTTGATCGCCTCTTCAAGGAACCGGAACGAGTTCAGGTTCTTGATCTCGGCACGCGTGCCGAACTTTTCCTGGCCGACCGGGCGCACCGACACGTTCGCGTCGCAGCGGAACGAACCTTCCTGCATGTTGCCATCGCAGATGCCGAGCCACACGACGAGCGCGTGCAGCGCCTTCGCATACGCGACGGCCTCGGCCGCGCTGCGCATTTCCGGCTCGGTGACGATCTCGAGCAGCGGCGTGCCCGCGCGGTTCAGGTCGATCCCGGTCATCCCGGCGAAGTCTTCATGCAACGACTTGCCCGCATCTTCCTCGAGGTGCGCGCGGGTCAGGTTGACGGTCTTTTCGTACGCTTCCTTGCCGGCCTTTTCGTTGGCGGGCACCTGGATCGTGATCTGGCCGCCCTGCACGACCGGAATCTCGTACTGGCTGATCTGATAGCCCTTCGGCAGATCGGGGTAGAAGTAATTCTTGCGCGCGAAGATGCTGCGCGGCGCGATGGTCGAGCCGATCGCGAGGCCGAAGCGGATCGCGCGCTCGACCGCGCCGCGGTTCAGCACCGGCAGCACGCCCGGCAGCGCCAGGTCGACCGGGCAAGCCTGCGTGTTCGGCTCCGCGCCGAACTGCGTCGACGCGCCCGAGAAAATCTTCGAGACGGTCGACAGTTGCGCGTGCGTCTCGAGACCGATGACGACTTCCCATTGCGTAGTCATTGCTTACACCCCTGCCGGAACTTGCTTGTGCCAGTCGGTCGCGCGCTGGAACGCGTCGGCGACCTGCAGCATCCGGGCTTCGTTGAAATAGTTGCCGATGATCTGCAGACCGACCGGGCGCTTCGCGTTCGCGCCGGCGCCGAAGCCGCACGGCACGCTCATGCCGGGAAGACCCGCGAGGCTCACCGACAGCGTGTAGATATCCGCGAGATACATCTGCACCGGATCGTCGCCCTTCGCGCCGAGATCCCATGCGACCGTCGGCGACGCCGGGCCCATGATCACGTCGCAGGACTTGAACGCTTCCTGGAAATCGTTCGCGATGATGCGGCGGATCTTCTGCGCCTGCAGGTAGTACGCGTCGTAGTAGCCGTGCGACAACACGTAGGTGCCGACCAGGATCCGGCGCTTCACCTCGGGGCCGAAGCCTTCGGCGCGCGACTTCTTGTACATGTCGAGCAGGTCGCCGTACTGCGCGGCGCGGTGGCCGAAGCGCACGCCGTCGAAACGCGACAGGTTCGACGATGCTTCCGCCGGCGCGATCACGTAGTACACGGGGATCGACAGTTCCGTCTTCGGCAGCGACACCGGCACGAGCGTCGCGCCGAGCGCTTCATACTGCTTGAGCGCCGCGTCGATCGACGCGCGCACGTCGTCGGCCAGACCATCACCGAAATACTCGTTCGGCAGGCCGATGCGCAGCCCCGCGAGCGGCTTGCCCGCATCGTTGCCGGCCGTCCACGGCTGGCCGAGATGACGCGTGAAATCCTCGTCGTCGCGCTCGAGGCTCGTCGAGTCGCGCTCGTCGAAGCCGGCCATCGCGTTCAACAGCAGCGCGCAGTCGGACGCGCTCTGCGCCATCGGGCCGCCCTGGTCGAGCGACGACGCGAACGCGATCATCCCGTAGCGCGACACGCGGCCGTAGGTCGGCTTGATGCCCGTCACGCCCGCGAACGACGCGGGCTGGCGGATCGAGCCGCCGGTGTCGGTGCCGGTCGCGGCCGGCGCGAGGCGCGCGGCGACGGCCGCCGAGCTGCCGCCCGAGCTGCCGCCCGGCACGGCGTTCGTGTCCCACGGGTTCTTCACCGCGCCGAACGCCGAGTTCTCGTTGGACGAGCCCATCGCGAACTCGTCCATGTTGGTCTTGCCGAGCGTGACCATGCCGGCCGCCTGCAGGCGGGCGACGACGGTCGCGTCGAACGGGCTTTCGTAGTTCGCGAGCATCTTCGAGCCGGCGGTCGAGCGCCAGCCGCGCGTGACGAACACGTCCTTGTGCGCGATCGGCAGGCCGGTCAGCGCGCCGCCCGCGCCGCGCGCGAGCTCGGCGTCGGCGGCCTTCGCCTGCGCAAGGGTGAGGTCGGCATCGACATGGACGAACGCGTTCAGGTCGCGTGCCGCGTCGATCCGTTTCAGGTAGAGCTGCGCGAGCTCGACGGCCGAGCATTCCTTGGCGGCGAGCGCGGCGCGCAGTTCGGTCAGGCTTTTTGCGTGCATTGAGTGGTTTTCCTGGGAATTCTGGGTGGCGCGCGGCGCAGGCCGGCCGGCGCGCTTCTCATCGAATGCTTACTCGATCACCTTCGGCACGAGATAGAGGCCGTCCTGGACGGCCGGCGCCGGACGCTGGTTGTCGTCGCGATCGACGACTTCCGTCACGGCGTCGTCGCGCAGGCGCTGCGCGACTTCCTGGATCTGTTCGATCGGGTGGGCGAGCGGCGCGATGCCGGCGGTGTCGACCGCCTGCATCTGCTCGACGAGGCCGAAGAATTCATTGAGCTGGCCGAGCGTATGCTCGGCGTCGGCGTCGGCCATTTCGAGTCGCGCCAGGTGCGCGATGCGTTTCACATCGGTCAGGGTCAGGGCCATGCGATCACCGGAAAAACAAGGCTGCGCAGCGCATCGAAAACCGCGCTGCGGCGGGGGGTTGGAGGGTACGATCCCACCCTCAAAAATCGGGGCCGAAGCGGCAAAAATACCGTCCGTTTCGATTCAAATACCGCGAAATTATAAGGTATCATTACGCGTTCGACCCAAACCCGGCAGCCTTTTCCCGCACCGTTTCGCCCCGCTTCGGCAAGCCGTGCGTGCTTCGTGCGATTCCCGGTAGACATCACTCGCAGCTTCGTGCGCCGCGGCGGCCGCTTCCGCCACGCTTCCCGAGGCTGTTATTTTTTCCGCTGCCGCCCTCAGCGCTCGCTATGCAGGGCCGGCCCAGAGCGAAACAGGATTCTGAATGTTCGGTTTTTTGCGCAGCTACTTCTCCAACGATCTGGCGATCGACCTCGGCACCGCAAACACCCTGATCTACATGCGCGGCAAGGGCATCGTGCTCGATGAGCCGTCGGTCGTGTCGATCCGCCAGGAAGGCGGCCCCAACGGCAAGAAGACGATCCAGGCAGTCGGCAAGGAAGCCAAGCAGATGCTCGGCAAGGTGCCGGGCAACATCGAGGCGATCCGCCCGATGAAGGACGGCGTGATCGCCGACTTCACCGTCACCGAGCAGATGATCAAGCAGTTCATCAAGACGGCGCACGAGTCGCGCATGTTCTCGCCGTCGCCGCGCATCATCATCTGCGTGCCGTGCGGCTCGACCCAGGTCGAGCGCCGCGCGATCAAGGAAGCCGCGCACGGCGCCGGCGCATCGCAGGTCTACCTGATCGAGGAGCCGATGGCGGCCGCGATCGGCGCGGGCCTGCCGGTGTCGGAAGCCACCGGCTCGATGGTCGTCGACATCGGCGGCGGCACCACGGAAGTCGGCGTGATCTCGCTCGGCGGCATCGTCTACAAAGGCTCGGTGCGCGTCGGCGGCGACAAGTTCGACGAAGCGATCGTCAACTACATCCGCCGCAACTACGGGATGCTGATCGGCGAGCAAACGGCCGAAGCGATCAAGAAGGAAATCGGCTCCGCGTTCCCGGGCTCCGAAGTCAAGGAAATGGAAGTGAAGGGCCGCAACCTGTCGGAAGGCATTCCGCGCAGCTTCACGATCTCCAGCAACGAAATCCTCGAAGCGCTGACTGATCCGCTGAACCAGATCGTGTCGTCGGTGAAGATCGCCCTCGAGCAGACGCCGCCGGAACTCGGCGCCGACATCGCCGAGCGCGGGATGATGCTGACGGGCGGCGGCGCACTGCTGCGCGACCTCGATCGCCTGCTCGCGGAAGAAACCGGCCTGCCGGTGCTCGTCGCCGAAGATCCGCTCACCTGCGTCGTACGCGGTTCGGGCATGGCGCTCGAACGCATGGACAAGCTGGGCAGCATCTTCTCGTACGAGTGATCGCCTAAGCAGTCCCGTTTGATATGGCGCACCCGCGGCGTGGCCGGATCGCTCGTTCAGAACGAACCGCCACGCCGTTCGCGCGTCTGAGCATTATTTAACCGATCGCCACGCGCCCGGCGCCGACCATGGAATACAGTCCGCCGCCCCTCTTCAAGCAAGGTCCGCCCGCGCTCGCGCGGCTCATCTTCTTCGTCGCCCTCGCCATCGCGCTTCTCGTATCGGACGCGCGCTTCAGCACGCTCGAAATCGTCCGCGGCGTGCTCGGCACCGTGCTGTACCCGCTGCAGCGCGCGGCGCTCGTGCCGCGCGACCTGTTCATGGGCGCGGCCGACATCGCCGTCACCGGCGCATCGCTGCGCCATGAGAACGACGCGCTGCGCAAGCGCAACCTGCAGCTGTCCACGCAGGCCAACCAGGCCGCGGTGCTCGCGCAGGAGAACACGCATCTGCGCGCGGTGCTCGAGCTGCGCCAGCACATCGCGACGCATTCGACGCCGGTCGAGATCCAGTACGACACCAGCGACCCGTTCACGCAGAAGATCGTGATCGGGCAGGGTTCGCAGCAGGGCATCCAGAACGGTGCGCCGGTCGTCAGCGAGGACGGCGTGATCGGCCAGGTCACGCGCGTGTTCCCGCTGCAGGCCGAAGTCACGCTGATCACCGACCGCGATCTCGCGATTCCCGTGCAGGTGCTGCGCACCGGCCTGCGCAGCGTGATCTACGGCACGCCGAAGGGCGATTCGCTCGACCTGCGCTTCGTGCCGACGAGCTCGGACCTCGTCGCGGGCGACGAACTCGTCACGAGTGGCCTCGATGGCGTCTATCCGCCGGGCCTGCCGGTCGCGAAGGTCGCGAAGGTCGACAAGCTCGCCGATACCGCGTTCGCGCGCGTGACCTGCGCGCCGGTCGCCGCCGTGCGCGGCGCGCGCCAGATGCTCGTGCTGCATTACCAGAACGATGTCCCGCCGCGCCCGGCCGAGCCCGAGCCGGCCGACAAGAACGCGAAGGGCAAGAAGGGCGCCAAGGCCGCCGCGAAGAGCGACAAAGCCGACAAGGCCGAGAAGGCCGACGCGAACGCGAAGCCGGCCGCCGCGGCCGCACCCGGCGCGAAACCGGCGGCGGCTGCACCTGCCGCCCCCGCCGCTCCGGCCAAGCCGGCCGCCGCGCCCGCGAAGCCCGCGGCCGGGCAACCAGGAGCCCAGCGATGAACCGCCCGCAATACATCCTGCAGCCGGTCAACCCGTACTTCATCGTCTTCAGCCTCGCCGCCGCGTTCCTGCTGAACCTGATGCCGTGGGGCCGCCTGCCCGGCGTGCCCGACTTCGTCGCGCTCGTGCTGCTGTTCTGGAACATCCACCAGCCGCGCAAGGTCGGAATGGGCGTCGCGTTCGCGCTCGGCATCCTGATGGACGTGCATGACGCGGGGCTGCTCGGCGAGCATGCGCTCGCCTATACGCTGCTGTCGTACGGCGCGATCACGATCCACCGCCGCGTGCTGTGGATGCCGATCGGCGTGCAGGTGCTGTACGTCACGCCGCTGCTCGTCGTCGCGCAACTGGTGCCGTTCGTGATCCGCCTCGTGATGGGTGCCGCGTTTCCCGGCTGGCGCTATCTGGTGGACGGCTTCGTCGAGGCCGCGCTGTGGCCGATCGCGAGCCACCTGCTGCTGATGCCGCAACGCCGCCCGGTCGACCCGGACGATACGCGCCCCATCTGAGCCGGACCGACCTTGAATACCCGCCGCCCCCACGCCCGCGCGCCGCGCTCCGGGGCGGCTCCTTGCCCGCGCGCGCTCGCCGCGCACGGGCCAGATCGATCGTAACCGCATGACCGAATTCAACGACACCCAACAGCAGCTCTCGAAGTTCCGCCTGCGCGTCGCGGCGGCGGGCGTGTTCGTGTTCGTCTGCTTCGGGCTGCTCGCGAGCCGCTTCTTCTACCTGCAGCTGATGCAGCACGGCAAATACGCGCTGCAGGCCGAGGAAAACCGCATCTCGGTCGCACCGATCGTGCCGAACCGCGGGATCATCACCGACCGCAACGGCGTGGTCCTCGCGAAGAACTATTCGGCCTACACGCTCGAGATCACGCCGTCGAAGCTCGACGACACGCTCGACAACACGATCGACAAGCTGTCCGAGATCATCCCGATCGACGCGCGCGACCGCCGCCGCTTCAAGAAGCTGCAGGAAGACTCGAAGAACTTCGAGAGCCTGCCGATCCGCACGCGCCTCACCGACGCGGAAGTCGCGCGCTTCACCGCACAGCGCTTCCGCTTTCCCGGCGTCGACGTGCGCGCGCGGCTGTTCCGCCAGTACCCGCTCGGCATGACGGCCGCGCACGTGATCGGCTACATCGGCCGGATCTCGAAGCGCGACCAGGATCGCATCGACGCGATGAGCGACGACAACGACAGCGACCAGGAACACTACGATCCGCGCCGCGACGCGAACAACTACAAGGGCACCGACTACATCGGCAAGATCGGCGTCGAGCAGAGCTACGAAACCGAGCTGCACGGCCTCACGGGCTTCGAGGAAGTCGAGGTGACGGCCGGCGGCCGGCCCGTGCGCACGCTGTCGCGCACGCAGGCGACGCCCGGCAACAACCTCGTGCTGTCGCTCGACATCGCGCTGCAGCAGGTCGCCGAGCAGGCGTTCGCCGGCAAGCGCGGCGCGCTCGTCGCGATCGAACCGAAGACGGGCGACGTGCTCGCGTTCGTGTCGTCGCCGAGCTTCGACCCGAACTCGTTCGTCGACGGCATCGACCAGCAGACCTGGGACGAACTGAACAACTCGCCCGACAAGCCGCTCCTGAACCGCCCGCTGCACGGCACCTACCCGCCCGGCTCGACGTACAAGCCGTTCATGGCGCTGGCCGGCCTGACGCTCGGCAAGCGCACGCCGGGCTGGGGCTTCCAGGATCCCGGCTACTTCACGTTCGGCGGGCACACGTTCCGCAACGACGTGCGCTCGGGCCAGGGCTGGGTCGACATGAACAAGGCGATCATGGTGTCGAACGACACCTACTTCTACATGCTCGCGCGCGATCTCGGCGTAAACGCGATCGCGAACTTCATGAAGCCGTTCGGCTTCGGCCAGATCACCGGCATCGACATCCAGGGCGAGGCGCGCGGGATCCTGCCGTCGACCGACTGGAAGAAGAAGGCGTTCAAGAAGGCCGCGCAGCAGAAGTGGTTCGACGGCGAGACGATCAGCCTCGGGATCGGCCAGGGCTACAACTCGTACACGATCCTGCAGCTCGCGCATGCCACCGCGACGCTCGCGAACAACGGCGTCGTGATGAAGCCCCACCTCGTGAAGGAAGTCGAGGATCCGATCACGCGCGGGCGCCACCTGACCGTGCCGAAGGAAAGCGAAACGATCCCGCTCAAGCAGGCCGACATCGACGTCGTGAAGCGCGGGATGGAGAACGTGATCGAGAATCCGTCCGGCACCGCGTACAAGGTGTTCCGCGGCGCGTCGTACCTCGCGGCCGGCAAGACCGGTACCGCGCAGGTGTTCTCGCTGCAGGGCTCGAACTACAAGGGCCACCTGCTCGCCGAGCACCTGCGCGACCACGCGCTGTTCATCGCGTACGCGCCGGTCGACCATCCGCAGATCGCGCTCGCACTGGTCGTCGAGAACGGCGGCTGGGGCGCGCAGGCCGCGGGCCCGATCGCGCGCCGCGTGCTCGACTTCTACCTCGTCGAGCGCCAGAAACCGGAGAACGAGGCGGCCGCCGTCGCCGCCGCCGCGTCGGCGACCGAGCCGATCAGCGCACCGGTGATCGGCGATGCCTCGAAGGCCGTGTCCGTCGCGGCCGGCTTCAAGGCGCTGCCGCAGCCCGTCGTGCCGGCCGCGGCCAGCGCGGCGGATGCGGCATCGGCCGCGCCGGCGCCCGATGCGTCGGGTGCGGCCGCGGCAAGCGCGGCGCAGCCCGCCGACGCGAGTGCCGCGGCGCCGAGGGCCGCGAGCCTGCCGCCGATCCGGCGCCCGCACCGGCCGCGCCGGCCCGCCAGCGACGCGCAACCGCTCGCCGCCGCGCCGCGCGACGACAACTTCCGTGTCACGGCCTCCGCGAAAGCGGTGAACGCCGGCACCGCTCATTAACGGAGAAAGGCATGCAATTCGACAAGCGCGCCTGGCTCGACAAGATCAAGCAGATGTTCGCGGGCTTCGACCGCCCGCTCGCCCTCATCGTGTTCCTGCTGCTGTGCGTCGGCATCGTCACGCTGTACAGCGCGTCGATCGACATGCCGGGCCGCGTCGAGGATCAGCTGCGCAACATCCTGCTGACGTTCGTGCTGATGTGGGTGATCGCCAACATCCCGCCGACGACGCTGATGCGCTTCGCGGTCCCGCTCTATACGTTCGGGGTCACGCTGCTGGTCGCCGTCGCGCTGTTCGGGATGACCAAGAAGGGCGCGAAGCGCTGGCTGAACGTCGGCGTCGTGATCCAGCCGTCGGAAATCCTCAAGATCGCGACACCGCTGATGCTCGCGTGGTACTACCAGCGCCGCGAAGGCGGGCTGCGCTGGTACGACTTCATCGCCGCGTTCGCGATCCTGCTGGTGCCGGTCGGCCTGATCGCGAAGCAGCCCGACCTCGGCACGGGCCTGCTCGTGTTCGCGGCCGGCTTCTTCGTGATCTACCTCGCGGGCCTGTCGTTCAAGCTGATCGTGCCGGTGCTCGTCGCGGGCGTGATCGCGGTCGGCTCGATCGCCGTGTTCGAAGAGCGCATCTGCCAGCCCGAAGTGCAGTGGCCGCTGATGCACGACTACCAGAAGCACCGCGTGTGCACGCTGCTCGACCCGACCTCCGACCCGCTCGGCAAGGGCTTCCACACGATCCAGGCCGTGATCGCGATCGGCTCGGGCGGCGCGCTCGGCAAGGGCTACCTGAAGGGCACCCAGGCCCACCTCGAATTCATTCCGGAGAAGCACACCGACTTCATCTTCGCGGTGTTCTCGGAAGAATGGGGGCTCGCCGGCGGCCTCGTGCTGCTGACGCTGTACATGGCGCTGATCGCACGCGGGCTCTATATCGCCGCGCAGGGCGCGACGCTGTTCGGCCGGCTGCTCGCGGGCTCGCTCACACTCGCGTTCTTCGTCTACGCGTTCGTCAACATCGGGATGGTGAGCGGCGTGCTGCCCGTCGTCGGCGTGCCGTTGCCGTTCATGAGTTACGGCGGCACCGCACTCGCGACGCTCGGTGTCGCGATCGGCATGATCATGAGCGTCGGGCGACAGCGGCGGCTGATGAAGAGCTGACGGCGCGGCACGACACAGCACGCAGTCGCAAGTAATGAAAAACGGCGCCGAGGCGCCGTTTTTTCGTTCTGCGCGTATCGCATGGCGCCCGCGCTGCCTGCTCACTGCGGTGGCGTCGCGCGCGGGCTCCCATGATCCGCACCAGCGCCCGAAGCGGGCTCCTGCGCTCTCAGCCGCGCGCTCAGTTCCTTGAATTTCAGCCCGGCCGTCTCGTCGCCCTGCGCGGCCGCGGCCGCGTAATACGCGCGCGCGATGTTCAGGTTCTGCGTGACGCCGTCGCCACCGCGCTCGTAGAACGACGCGGTCACGTACTGCGCGGTCGGCTCGCCCGCGTCGGCCGCCTGCTTGTACCACTCGAACGCCCGCCGGTTGTCGCGCGGCGTGCCGCGCCCGTCGAGGAACTGGTTCGCGAGCGACAGCTCGGCCTGCACGTGCCCCTGCTTCGCCGCGCGCAGGAACCAGCGGTGCGCTTCGGCCGGGTTGCGCGCAACGAACTCGCCGTCGTCGAACATGCGTCCGTATACGTACTGCGCATGCGACATGTTCGCGTCGGCCGCCCGCTTCAGCCAGCGCAGCCCTTCGTCGACGTTCGCGCTCACGCCGACACCCGTGAGCAGCATCATCGCGTAGTTGAACTGCGCGAGCCGGTCGCCGCGTTCGGCCGCGTCGTGGAACTGCACCAGCGCCGCGCGATAGTCGCCCGCGTTGTAGTCGGCCACTGCGGATTGCGTCTCGCGCGCCGGGTCCGGCTTCGCGTGCGGCGCATTCTGCGCAACCGCCGCGACGCATACGGCCCACAGCCCGAGCAGCGCGCCGATCCGCCCGCGTACGCCGGCCGTAAGCCGCACACCTTCGTGCCCCGCGCCGTCGCCATCGTTCATGACCGCACCTCCTGCAATGCCTGGCGCGTCGCGCGCAGCAGCCAGCTCACGTCGGCCGACAGCGTGATCATCCGGAAGCCGGCCTCGCGATGCTGGCGCGCGGTTGCGGTATCGCTCGCGAAGATGCCGACCGCGACACCGGCCTGCTTGCCGGCCGCGAGCACGCGCGCGATCGCGGTTTCGACGTCCGGATGGCGGCTGTCGCCGAGGTGCCCGAGGCTCGCCGCCAGATCGGCCGGGCCGACGAACAGGCAGTCGACGCCCGGCGTCGCGGCGATCCGCTCGACTTCGTCGATGCCGCGCGCCGATTCGATCTGCACGATCACCGCGACCTGCGCGTTCGCCGTCTGCAGGTAATCGCGGCGCATGCCGAACGCCGCCGCACGCACCATGCCGGCCACGCCACGCAGCCCGTCGGGGGAATCCGGCGACGGGAAGCGCGTGAGCCGCACCGCGTGCGCGGCCTCGTCGGGCGTCTCGATGCACGGGAACATCAGCGTGCGCGCGCCGGCGTCGAGCGCGCGCTTCACGAGCCACGGCTCGCGCCCCGGCACACGCACGACGGGCTCGCTCGGCAGATGCGCGGCGGCCAGCGCGCGCAGTTGCGACGCGACGTCGCGGCTGTCGTTCGGCGCATGCTCCATGTCGATGCAGAGCCAGTCGTAGCCGGCGTGGGCGAGCGCTTCCGCGGCCGAATCGCAGCCGAGCGACAGCCACAGGCCGTACAGCGGCTCGTCGCCGTCGTGCAGGCGTTGTTTGAGGGAATTGGTGAGCGTGCTCATCGATACGGGCTCCTGGACGGAACGGCAATCGAACGGGACAAGCAACGGGCGAAGCGGGCGCGATACGCCGGGCCGCGATGCCCGGCGGCGCCGGACCGGGCCCTGGAACGTCAGTCGGTCGTGAGCAGCGGATCTGACAGCGCGGGCCGCGCGATGCCGCACGGATGTGTTTTCCGGTGCCACGCAACGATCATAGCGCGGCGTCACGCGGAATGTGGGAACAGGCGGGGAACGGCGCCGGGCGAGGCCGCGCGGCGCGGCGGCAGGCAGCCCGCGCCGGCTGGCGGGGCTGCCGGGAAGGCAGGATCAGCGGCCGGGCTGGCGCTCGACGTCGGCCCAGCAGTTCGGCGTTTCGTACAGGCGCACGCGCTCCAGGCGCAGGTTCACGCCGTAGTGCGCGTCGTACACGTTCGCGAGGATGTCGAACGCGATCGCCGCGAGGTTCTCGACGGTCGGGATCCGGTCGAGCACGACGGTCTTGTGGTCGGCCATCTGCTCGAGGAACGAGCGCACGACTTCGTCGCGCGCGTAGACCAGGAACGCGTGATCCCACTTGTTGACGAGGTGCTCGACCGCGAGCGCCTTCACGTCGGCGAAGTCCATCACCATGCCGCGGTCGGGCGCCCCCTCGGTATCGACGAGATCGCCGCGCAGCGTGACTTCGAGCACGTAGCGATGGCCGTGCAGGTTGCGGCACTGGCTGCGGTGATCGGGAATGCGGTGGCCCGCGTCGAATTCGAGTTTTCGGGTAATCAGCACGATGTCAAAAGCCGTGGCTCAGGGAATGTTCAGATATTTGTGGGTCTGCATCGACAGCCGCCACTGCGGATGCCGCTTGCACCAGTCGATCGCGAGCTTCGTATTGAGGTCGCGCGACGGGCCGTCCATCGGCTGCACGAGAAAATACTCGAAATCGAGCTTCGCGTAATCGGCCAGCCGCTGGTTGTCCTGCGGGATCACGACCTTCAGTTCGTTGCCCTTCGTGACGACGAGCGGCGCGTCGGCCTTCGGGCTCACGCAGATCCAGTCGATCGTCTCGAGCACCGGCAGCGAGCCGTTGGTCTCGATCGCGATCTCGAAGCCCGCCGCGTGCAGCGCGTCGACGAGCGGCTGGTCGAGCTGCAGCATCGGCTCGCCGCCCGTGCAGACGACGAAGCGGTGCGCCTCGCCGTCCGGCCACAGACCGGCGATCGTCGCGACGAGCGCGTCGGCGTCCTTGAACTTGCCGCCGTTCTCGCCGTCGGTGCCGACGAAGTCGGTATCGCAGAAGCGGCACACGGCATCCGCCCGATCCTCTTCGCGACCCGACCACAGATTGCAGCCGGCGAACCGGCAGAACACGGCCGGACGGCCCGCGTTCGCGCCCTCGCCCTGCAACGTGTAGAAAATTTCCTTGACCGCGTAAGTCATCGTGCTTCGTCCGGCTCGCGCCGCTCGTTGTCGATCAGAATCCGTTATTCATCCAGCGCTGCTGCCGGCGCACCCGCGTCACAGCGGTGCTTCGGTCACGCGCTCGCCCTTCAGGTAGGCCTCGTAGCCGCGCTTGCGCAGCTTGCAGGCCGGGCATTCGCCGCAGCCGAATCCCCAGTCGTGCAGTTCCGCGCGCTCGCCCACGTAGCACGTGTGCGTCTCGACGCGGATCAGCTCGACGAGCGCCTCGCCGCCGAGCTGCTCGGCGAGTTGCCAGGTCTGCGCCTTGTCGAGCCACATCAGCGGCGTCTCGAGCACCATGCGCGTGTCCATGCCGAGGTTCAGCGCGACCTGCAGCGCCTTCATCGTATCGTCGCGGCAGTCCGGGTAGCCCGAGAAATCGGTCTCGCACATCCCGCCGACCAGCACGCGCAAGCCGCGGCGATAGGCGATCGCGGCCGCGATCGTCATGAACAGCAGGTTGCGGCCCGGCACGAACGTGTTCGGCAAGCCGTTCGCCGCGGTCTCGATCTCGATCGTGCGGGTCATCGCGGTATCGCTGATCGCGCCGAGCACCGACAGGTCGACCATGTGATCGTCGCCGAGGCGGTCGCCCCACGCGGGAAACTGACGCTTCAGCGCGTCGCGCACGCCTTCGCGACATTCGAGTTCGACGCGGTGGCGCTGGCCGTAATCGAAGCCGAGCGTCTCGACCGTCTGGTAGCGTTCGAGGGCCCAGGCCACGCACGTGGCCGAGTCCTGCCCGCCGGAAAACAACACGAGCGCGCCGTCTTTAGCGTCTGTCCGAATCACCGTGATACTCCGTGAATGTGTAGGCTCGCGTCGCGCTGCGCCCCGGGGCCGGCTGCCGCCGGGCGGCCCGACGCGTGCCGGCCTGCGCCGGCTCGACCAGTATAGGCAGCGCGGTCGGCCGCGAACGCGGCGGAGCGCTTATACCGCCCATCGCGCGGCATCGTTGCCGCACATCACGGCAGCGCCTGCGGGCAGCCTTGCCGTACGCATGAAGCGATGCGCTAAGTCATTGAGCGGGCACGGATTTTATCACGCCCCGACGAATGCTGCCGGGCGCGCCGCCAATGCCGCGCAAACCCACCACAAACGAAAAACCCCAAGAACCTTCCGATTCTTGGGGTTGGAACTGCTGGTGGCCTGGGACGGAATCGAACCATCGACACGCGGATTTTCAATCCGCTGCTCTACCAACTGAGCTACCGGGCCAACGAAGAAACAAAGTATATCGAGCTTTATTGTGTCGCACAAGGGGTTTCGTGAAATTTCTTATACGGCCCCTTCCGACGGCTTCTTGCCGAGCTCGACGCCAAGCTGCTTGAGCTTGCGATACAGGTGCGTGCGCTCGAGGCCCGTCTTCTCCGCGACGCGCGTCATGCTGCCGTTCTCGCGCGCGAGGTGATATTCGAAGTACGCGCGTTCGAACGCATCGCGCGCTTCGCGCAACGGGATGTCGAACGGAATCGCGGCCGTCTGGCCCGCGAGGCCGAGCGCCGCGGCCATGTCGTCGCCGAGCGTCGGCAGCGCGGCGGCGGACGCGACCGCCGCCGGGCCCGATGCCTGGCCGCCGCCCGCCTTCGCCGCCGCATTGGCAGACACCGGTGCCGCGCCGCGCGCGAGACCGTGCTCGACGGACTTCAGCAGCTTCTGCAGCGCGATCGGCTTCTCGAGGAAATCGAGTGCGCCGATCTTCGTCGCCTCGACGGCGGTATCGATCGTCGCGTGCCCGGACATCATGATCACGGGCATCGTCAACAGGCCCTGCGCCGCCCATTCCTTGAGCAGCGTGACGCCGTCGGTATCGGGCATCCAGATATCGAGCAGCACGAGATCGGGCGCCTGATTCAGACGGTATTCCCGCGCGGCCTGCGCGTTCTCCGCCGCCTCGACGACATGTCCTTCATCGCTGAGGATCTCCGAGAGCAATTCCCGGATGCCCATTTCATCATCTACCACCAGGATGGTTGCCATTTACGCTGCCTTTGTCTGCACACTTGCTTTTGTCTTGGCGGGAGCCGCCCCGCCCTGCGCGCCGGATTCGACGCCTGGCGTATCGCTCGCCATCTGCAGGAACAGGATCGACACCTGCGCACCCTCGACGGTCTCGCCGTGCATGCGATTGCGCAGATCGATCCGCGCGCCGTGCTCATCGACGATTTTCTTGACCGTGGCCAATCCGAGCCCCGTGCCCTTCGCCTTCGTCGTCACGTAAGGCTCGAACGCACGGGTCAGGATGCGTGCCGGAAAACCGGGCCCGTTGTCGGACACGGTAAGACGTACCGCGACGCGCGTTTTGCCCTCGGCGTCGGGGTCGCCATATTCTACTGTCTTGGTTTCGATCAACACACGCGGATGCGCGACTTCCGCGACCGAATCCTGCGCGTTCTGCAGCAGGTTGTGAATCACCTGGCGCAGTTGCGTCGCGTCGCCGCGGATCACCGGCAGCGACGGCGCGAGTTCGGCGACGATCGCGCTCTTGCCTTCGCCGACACCATACAGCCCGAGCACCTCGCTCGCCAGTTCGTTCAGCTGCAGGTTGGCGAGCACCGCCGGCGGCGTGCGCGCATATTCGCGGAAGTCGTCGACCATCCGCTTCATCGCGGCCACCTGGTTGACGATCATCGTCGCGCCGCGCTTGAGCACGTCGGCATCGGGTGGCGCGAGCTTGTCGGACAGCTTCATCTGCAGCCGCTCGGCCGACAGCTGGATCGGCGTCAGCGGGTTCTTGATCTCGTGCGCGAGCCGCCGCGCGACCTCGCCCCATGCGACCGAACGCTGCGCGGAAATCACGTCGGAGATGTCGTCGAACACGACGACGTAGCCGGACGTCTGCGGATCGTCGGCCTCGCCCTCGACGGTCGATACGAGGCGCGTGCCGCGTACGAGCAAGGTCAGCGGATCGGCTTCGCCCGGCACTTCGATCGCGAACTGCTGCTGCCAGTGGCCGCGATCGCCGCCGCCGTCGTCGGACGCCGCTTCGCGATCGGCGAACGCCTTGCGCACCATCGCGCCGAATTCAGCGACGACGCCGATCCGGTCGAGCGCCGTGCCGATCATCGCGCCGAACGGTTGCCGGAAAATGCGCTCGGCGCCGCGGTTGGCCGTCGTCAGCCGGAACTGGCGATCGAGCACGAACACGCCGGCGGTCAGGTTCGCGAGGATGCTCTCGAGATAGGTCTTCGAATGCTCGAGCGCGACGCGGTTCTTCTCGACCGCGAGCCGCGCCTCGGACAGCTGGCGCGTCATCGCATTGAACGACTGCGTGAGGAAGCCGAGCTCGTCGCGCGACTTGATCTCGCGCTTCGGCGTGTAGTCGCCTTCCGTGATCTCCTTCGTGCCCTGCGCGAGCAGGAACAGCGGCCGCGCGAGCTGCTGGCCGAGCGCGAGCGCGAGCATCATCGCGATGAAGGTCGCGAGGAACAGCGCGAGCGTCAGCGTGCCGATGTACATCTTGCGCAAGCCCGTGCGGCCGAGCGATTTTTCCTGGTACTCGCGATACGCGCGCTGCACCGCGTCGGCATTGTGCGCGAGCGTGGGCGGCACCGGCTGCGTGAGCTGCAGGAACCGCTCCGCCGGCTGCAGCAGCGACGTCGTCGCGTCGGGAATCGGCCGCACGACACGCAGCCGCAGCGCGCCCTTCGCGCCGTGCGCGCGCGGGTCGCCGTCGACCTCGCCCTCGATCGCCGCATACGCGCCGTGTTCGCGCGCCTGGCTCAGCATCAGCGGCGTCGGCAGGTCGTCCGGAATCAGCGCGGCGAAATTGCCCGATGCCTGCGCGACGATGTGCAGGTCGGGCGCCGCGCCGGAGCCGCCGCGGCTCGGCTCGACGATCGTCGCATCCTGCACGCCGAACTGGTCGCGCAGGCGCAACAGCGTGAGCGTCGTGCCGTTCGTGTTCGCATCGACGCTCGCGAGCTGGTCGGACATCAGCCGCGCCTTCGTCTGCAGGTCGGACAGCGACGCGTCGAGCATCCCGCGGCCGAGGTTCAGGCCGGCCGTCAGCGCGGTCTCGACGTTCACGTCGAACCACGACTCGATACTGCGCGACACGAACTGGTACGACACGATGTAGATGATCCCGCCCGGCACCACGCCGACGAGCGCGAAGAACACCGCGAGCTTCGCGAGCAGCCGCGTGCCGAACTTGCCCTTCCTCAGGCGCACGACGATCATCCCGATCAGCCCGAGCACCACGAGCAGAAACACGAGCGCGACGACGATGTTCGTCGCGTACAGCCACGAGTAGTAGCGGTCGAAGAATTCGGTGTTCGCGCTCGCGGCCGCGAGCAGCACGAGCAGCAGCAATGCGGTGATCGCGACGGTCGAGACGATCACGCGAACGAGGAGGCTCTTCCCGCTGGCCGCGCGGCGCACTTTATTTAGCACGTTCGGTCACCGTGAAGGTAAAGCGCTTCCAGTCCGACCCGAGCGTCCAGTCGCGGTTGTTCACCGCGTCGACCTGGAACGGCTTCGGCATCAGCGCCGTATCGAGCTGCATCCGCACCGAGGCCGTGTAGGTTTCGCCGGCACGCACCTGGTTGCGGTCGATCACGTGCCACGACGTGATGTGCCGGACGACCGCGAGCGCGTCCTTCAGCGACGGGAAGCCGAGTTGCAGGCCGCCCGTCGACACGCGGTACTCGCGCGTGAGCGGCTGGAACGACAGCCGGATCGTCTGCGACACCGACACTGGCTGCTCGTCGAACCAGTACCAGCGCGCGCGGCCCAGTTCGAAGTCGGTCGTGAAGTAAAGCGGGATGCCCTTGTTGACGGCATCCTCGAGGTTCGGATTCAGCTCGAAATCGAAGCGGGCATCGAGGCTCCAGCCGCTTCCGTCAGCCTGCAGCGATGCACGCTGCACGGCGATCGACTCGGCGCGCGCCGGCCGAACGACCGTCACGCACAGCGTCAACGCGACCAGCAGGACGGCCGCAAGCCGAAGTGGAAAAAGGTGTTTGATCGTCACCGTTTCTGAAACCGCGCGTAGAAGAATCCGTCGTGATCGGTGTTCTGGTCGCGTGCGCCGGCCGCCCCGCCGTGCACGCCGCCCGGCAGCAGTTGGCCGGGCGCGTCCAATCGTACCGCATCTTCACAGGCCGCTTCAAACCAGCGCGCCTGCAATTCACCTTCCTCGGGGAAGATCGAACAGGTCACGTAGAGCAGTTCGCCGCCCGGTTTCACCAACGGCCACAACGCGCTCAGGATGCGGCGCTGTTCCGCGACGAGCGCGGCGATGTCGGCTTCGCGGCGCAGCCAGCGGATGTCGGGATGACGGCGCACGATGCCGGACGCCGAGCACGGCACGTCGGCCAGGATGCGGTCGAACGGACGGCCGTCGTACCACGCGTCCGGTGCGCCCGCGTCGCCGACGCGCACGTCCGCCGCGAGCGACAGGCGCGCGAGGTTCTCGCCGATACGCGCCGCGCGCGTCGCGTCGCTTTCGAGCGCAACGACTTCCGCGTCGGCCAGTTCGAGGATATGCCCGGTCTTGCCGCCCGGTGCCGCGCACGCGTCGAGCACGCGCATGCCGTCGCGCGCACCGAGCCATTCGGCCGCGAGCTGCGCGCCGGCGTCCTGCACCGACACGACGCCATCGGCGAAGCCCGGAATGCGATCGACCGGCAGCGCCGACGCGAGCCGCACCGCGTGCCGGCCGATCGCGGTCGCGTCGATCCCGCTCGCGCGCAGCGTGTCGAGATACGCGTCGACGCTCGCGCGGCGCGCGTTCACGCGCAGCGTCAGCGGCCCCTGGCGCTCGCCGGCCGCGAGGATCGCCTGCCATGCGTCGGGCCATGCGCGCTTCACCGCGTCGACCCACCAGGTGCGGTAATTCCAGCGCGCGACCGGATCGTCCTGCAGCGCCGCGACGAGCACGTCGCGCTCGCGCAGGAAACGCCGCAGCACCGCGTTGACCAGCCCCTTCGCGAACGCGTATTCGCGTCGCGCGCCGATTACAGTCACGGCCTGGTCGACGATCGTGAACGCCGGATATGCAGCCGTTTCTTCCGGATCGAGCAACAGCGCAAATGCGCCGGCGAGCACCGCATGCACATGCGCGGGCGGCGCTTTGCTGACGAGCCGGCCGATCAGCCAATCGGCGCTCCCGAGACGACGCATCGTCCGGTACGCAACGTCCTGCGTCGCGCCGCGCGCGAGCGCCTGCGTGCCGGCCGGCATCTGCGCGAACACCGCGGCCAGTGCCGCCGGCAGCGCGGTGCCGCGCCGCACCGCATCGACTGCCTGCGCGGCCGCGTCGAGCGCGAAGCCCAGCGAATCGGGCGCGAGATGCAGCGCGGACGGGCGCGCCGGGCGGCCGGAGGAAGACGGGGCGGAGGAACGGGTTCGTGTCATCGGAACGGAATCGGCAATCAAGCGCGGCAAGCAGGCACGGCAAACACAGGCGGCAAACGGCGGGATCGCAACGGCCCCGAGGCCGCGCGATTCCAAACCGCGCATTGTAGCGTGCGACCGCGCGAACCCTTTGGCCCCTTTACGGCGCGCAGAAATGAAAAACCCCGCAGCGCGAAGCGTGCGGGGTGGCATCGCGCCCCCGCGCGGCAATGGCCGCGCGATGCGCCGGGGATCAATCGAAGCGGCCGGTACGGGCCATCTCCATCAGGCGCGCGATGCGTTCCTCGGTCGCCGGGTGCGTGGAGAACAGGTTCTGCAGGCCGCCGCCGTGCAGCGGGTTCATGATCATCATCTGCGCGGTGGCCGGATGCGCTTCGGCCGCCTGGAACGGGATGCCGGCCGCATAGCGATGGATCTTGTCGAGCGCGGTGGCGAGCGACTGCGGATCGCCGGAGATCTGCGCGCCGCCGCGGTCGGCCTCGAACTCGCGCGCCCGCGAGATCGCCATCTGGATCAGCGCACCGGCGATCGGCGCGAGCAGCGCGACCGCAATGCCCGCGATCGGGTTGGCCGGACGGCCGTTTTCGTCGCGGCCGCCGAAGAACATCGCGAAGTTGGCCAGCGCCGAAATCGCGCCCGCCATCGTCGCGGTGATCGTCGAGATCAGGATGTCGCGGTGCTTCACGTGCGCGAGCTCGTGCGCCATCACGCCGCGCATCTCGCGCTCGGACAGCACGCGCAGGATGCCCGTCGTCGCGGCGACTGCCGCGTGCTCGGGGTTGCGGCCCGTGGCGAACGCGTTCGGCGCGTCCTCGTTGATCAGGTAGACGCGCGGCATCGGCAGGTTCGCGCGCGTGGCGAGCTCGCGCACCATCCGGTAGAACTGCGGCGCCGTGTTCTCGTCGACTTCCTGCGCGTTGTACATGCGCAGCACCATCTTGTCCGAGAACCAGTATGAGAAGAAATTCATGCCGAGCGCGAACAGCAGCGCGATCGTCATGCCGCGCGAGCCACCGATCATGCCGCCGATCACGATGAACAGGGCCGTGATCGCGGCCATCAGCATCGCCGTTTTGACCCAATTGAACATACCCACTCCTTATCCGTCAGGGGACCCGCCGACATCACAGTGCGCGGCGGAAAATTGTAAGCGATTTGTTAGATAAGGTCTTGCCGGAAAAATTCAATTTCAGCGTTGCGTCGCCGCGAGCCGCAGCCCGAGGCCGACGAAGGCGCTGCCCACCGTGCGATCCAGCCATTTCCTGACGCCCGGCTTGCCGGAAAAGCGCTGTGTGACGCTACCCGCGACCCACGCGACGATGCAGCTCCAGACGGTGCTCATCACGAGGAACACCGAACCGAGGGCCAGGAACGCCAGCGCCTTGTGCGGGCTGTCGGCCGACACGAACTGCGGGAAGAACGACACGAAGAACAGCACGACCTTCGGATTCAGCACGTTGGTCCAGAAACCCTGCATGAACAGCTGGCGCAGCGGCTTCGCGGCCGTGACCTGCGCCGCCTCGGCGCCTGCCGGCGCGGCGGCCTGCTTCGTGACGATCATGCGCACGCCGAGGTAGATCAGGTAAGCGGCACCGACCAGCTTGATCGCCGTGAACGCGGCCGCCGACGCCGCGAGCAGCGCGGTCAGGCCGAATGCGCACGCAAGCGTGTGCACGCAGCAGCCGGCCGAGATGCCGAGCGCCGACATCAGCCCCGCGCCACGGCCCTGCGCGACGCTGCGGCCGACGATGTACGCCGTATCGGGGCCGGGCGTGACGTTCAGCAGGAAGACCGCGAGCACGAAGAAGCCGAAATGGGTGATGCCAAGCATGAGAACCTCGAAACCGGAATGCGCAGGGAAATTCTACGCGCGCCTGCCGCGCTGCGCGACTCGGCCATCCGGCCGATTGCGCGCGGGCGCGATGCCGTGTCGAATGACGCTCAGGCCGCGTCAGGCAACGCGAAGCGCTGGCCCGCGGCGAGCGGCGAGCCGGCCAGGAATTCGCGCGCGGGCAGCCGCTTGCCGCCCGGTTTCTGCAGTTGCGTGACGCGCAGCGCGCCGCTGCCGCAGGCGACGACCACGCCCTCCGGCGCAGCCTCGACGATCGTGCCGGGCGCCACGTCGACCGTCGTGCCGCGCGCCGCCACCGGTTCGGCCGCCCACAGCTTGATGGCCGCGCCGTCGAGCGTGGCGACGCCGCCCGGGAACGGGTCGAACGCGCGCACCTGGCGCGCGAGCACGTCGGCCGGCTTGCGCCAGTCGAGCGCCGCTTCGTGCTTGCCGATCTTTTCCGCATAGGTCACGCCGTCGGCCGGCTGCGGCGTGGCGGGCAGCGTGCCGTCGCGCTCGAGCCGCACCAGCGCATCGACGATCAGCCGCGCGCCGTCGGCGGCGAGCCGGTCGTGGAGCGTGGCGGTCGTGTCGTCGGACGCGATCGCGACGCGCGCTTCCTCGATCATCGCGCCGGTGTCGAGGCCGACGTCCATCTGCATCAGCGTGACGCCCGTCTCGGCGTCACCGGCCTCGATCGCGCGGTGGATCGGCGCGGCGCCGCGCCAGCGCGGCAGCAGCGACGCGTGGATGTTGATGCAGCCGGCACGCGGAATGTCGAGCACTTCCTGCGGCAGCAGCAGGCCGTATGCGGCGACCACCATCACGTCGTGCGGGGTCGCGCGCAGCAGCTCGATCGCGTCGGCCGCCTCCGCCGGGTACTTGCCCGCGCGGCGCAGCGACGGCGGCTGCGCGACGGGCATCCCGTGCTCGACGGCATAGCGCTTCACGGCGCTCGCCTGCAGTTTCATCCCGCGCCCGGCCGGCCGATCGGGCTGGGTGAGCACGAGCGGCACCGGAAAACCGGCCTCGTGGATCGCGGCGAGTGCGGCCGCGGCGAATTCCGGCGTGCCGGCAAAAATCACGCGCAACGTATGGGTCATGACAGCGTTCGGGATCGGGCTGGGCACACGCGCGTCACATCGCGCGTTCGAGTTTCTTCATCTTCGTCTTGATGCGGGTCTGCTTCAGCGGCGACAGATATTCGACGAACACGCGCCCCATCAGGTGATCCATCTCGTGCTGCACGCACACGGCCAGGAGGCCCTCGCAGTCGAGCTCGAAGGTCTCGCCGTGCTCGTTGAGCGCACGTACACGGACGTGGTCGGGACGCTCGACTTCGTCGTAGATCCCGGGCACCGACAGGCAGCCCTCCTCGTAGACCTGTTTCACGTCGCTCGACCAGATGATCTCGGGGTTGATGAACGCGCGCAGCTCGTTCTTCTCCTCGGAGACGTCGATCACGATCACGCGCTCGTGCACGTCGACCTGCGTCGCCGCGAGGCCGATGCCCGGCGCGGCGTACATGGTTTCGGCCATGTCGGCGACGAGCTTGCGGATCCGGTCGTCGACCTTGTCGACGGGCTTCGCGACCTTGTGCAGCCGCTTGTCGGGGTAATGAAGAATGTTCAGCAAAGCCATGGTGTTCGGTATTCGGTGGAGCGGCGCGCCGCATCGGCCATCCGGCCGGCTGGCGCCGCCGCCGGGATGCAATGAAGATGAGGCAGACGCACGGCATATCAACGCCGCGGGTCATGCCTCCTGCAATTGGCCGGGCGCTCGTGCGCGCGGCCCTGTCGAGTATTTCGGATGATGAAAATTTTATCATGGCGCCACGCGCTCCGCTGGCCGCCGCGTTCGAGGGGAACCTCATGTCGCCGCAAGCGCTGACGACTTCCGCGTTGCGCGCGTGGCTGCAGCTCGCGCATGCGCCGGGCATCTCCCCCGCCGTGCTGCACGCGCTGCTCGACGCATTCGGCTCGCCGGCGGCGCTGCTCGCCGCGTCCGACCAGGCCATCGGCGCGGCGAGCAGCGCTGCCGCCGCGCGGGCGGTGCGCGCCAGCGAGCGGGACGACCTCGACGCATGCACCGACGCCGCGCTGGCATGGCTCGACACACCGGGCAATGCGATCGTCACGCTCAACGATCCCGTCTATCCGCCACGGCTGCGCGACCTGCACGACCCGCCGCCGCTGCTATATGTAAAGGGCAGGCTCGACCTGCTGCACGCACGCGGGCTCGCCGTGGTCGGCAGCCGCCATGCGACGCCGCAAGGGCTCGCCGACGCCACCCGCTTCGCCCATGCGCTGTCCGACGCGGGGCTCGCGATCGTCTCCGGCCTCGCGCTCGGCATCGACGGCGCCGCGCACCGCGGCGGGCTCGACGGCCGCGCCGGCACGGTCGCGGTGATCGCGACGGGCGCCGATCTCGTCTATCCGGCGCGGCACCGCACGCTTGCGCACGACATTGCCGCGCGCGGCGCGATCCTGTCCGAATGGCCGCTCGGCACACCCGCGCGGGCGTCGCATTTCCCTCAGCGCAACCGGCTGATCGCCGCGCTCGCGCTCGGCGTGCTCGTCGTCGAAGCCGCGCCGCGCTCCGGCTCGCTGATCACCGCACGCCTCGCGAACGAGCTGGGCCGCGACGTGTTCGCGATGCCGGGCTCGATCCACGCGCCGCTCGCGCAGGGCTGCCACGCGCTGATCCGCGACGGCGCGAAGCTCACCGCAACACCGCTCGACGTGCTCGAGGAGTACGGGCTGGACGAACCGGCAACGCACACCGCCCACGCCGCGGCGAATTCGCGTACGCGCCCCGATAACGGCGAAACAGCCGGCACGCTGGGGCGACGCGCGGGCGAGCATGTCGGGAAACCGGATTGCGCCGTTCCATCCACCGCATCGACCGGAACCGAAGGCGTGCCGCCCGACAACCCGGCCGAGCGATCCGTGCTCGCCGCACTGGGATACGGCCCCGTTACTTACGAGTGGCTCGCCGAGCACAGCGGCCTGTCGGATGACGCGCTGCATCGCGCGCTGCTCGCGCTCGAACTGGCCGGCCGCGTCGCGAGCGTGCCCGGCGGACGCTTCGCGCGGCTTGACGTGGCGCCCACTCCGCCCGCGTCCGGCGTGCTACAGTCCCCCGCATAGGGCGGCCCGTGCCGCCGACGCTACCCAAGGAATTCCATGCCCGCGCTGAATCTCGACACCGATGCCGATCGGATCGCCGAGCGCCTCGCCGATCCCGACACGCTGCTGGTCGCCTGCCTGTGCGCCGAGTGGTGCGGCACCTGCCGCGACTACCGGACGGCCTTCGACCAGCTCGCCGATACCCATCCCGACGCCTGCTTCGCGTGGATCGACATCGAAACCCATGCCGACCGGCTCGACGATCTCGACGTCGAGAATTTCCCGACGATCCTGATCGAGGACGCGAACACCGCGCGCTTCTTCGGCACGGTGCTGCCGCACGCGACGATCGTCGAACGAATGCTGTCCGACCTGAGTGCCGTGCCCGGCGCGCCGCACGCACCGAAATTGCGCAATATCCTGAACGTCGAGGCGTGAACCGCGCACCGGTCGGGCGGCTTTTCCGGGCTTTTCGCGCCGTTGCGCGTGCCGCCGCGCCGGGTGCGCTTGCCGCCGTTGCGCCCCCCCTCTATGATGAGCCGCTTTTTGCACGCCGAGCCGCCGTCGCTGCGGCGTGTGCTATAAAGCCGTCGTAAAAGGGACCCACGCCGGCGAACCCGGTCTACCAACACACATCTGTCATGTCCAAAGCTCTGATCATTGCGGAAAAGCCTTCTGTCGCGAACGACATCGCGCGCGCTTTGGGCGGCTTTACCAAGCATGACGAATACTTCGAGAGCGACGAATTCGTCCTGTCGTCCGCGGTCGGCCACCTGCTGGAAATCGCCGCCCCGGAAGAGTACGAGGTCAAGCGCGGGAAATGGAGCTTCGCTCATCTGCCCGTCATCCCCCCGCATTTCGACCTGAACCCGATCGCAAAAAGCGAGTCGCGCCTGAAAGTCCTGACCAAGCTGATGAAGCGCAAGGACGTCGACCGCCTGATCAACGCATGTGACGCGGGGCGCGAGGGCGAGCTGATTTTCCGCCTGATCGTGCAGCACGCGAAGGCGAAGCAGCCGGTCCAGCGCCTGTGGCTGCAGTCGATGACGCCGCAGGCGATTCGCGACGGTTTCGCGCACCTGCGCACCGACTCGGACATGCAGCCGCTCGCCGACGCCGCACGCTGCCGCTCGGAAGCTGACTGGCTCGTCGGGATCAACGGCACGCGCGCGATGACCGCGTTCAACAGCAAGGGCGGCGGCTTCTTCCTGACGACCGTCGGCCGCGTTCAGACGCCAACCTTGTCGATCGTCGTCGAACGTGAAGAGAAAATCCGCCGCTTCATCCCGCGCGACTACTGGGAAGTGAAGGCCGAGTTCGCATGCGCGGGCGGCTTCTACGAAGGCAAGTGGTTCGACCCGAAATTCAAGCGCGACGAATTCGATCCGGAAAAGCGCGACTCGCGCCTCTGGAGCCTGCCGGCCGCCGAAACGATCGTCGCCGCGTGCCGCGACCAGGTCGGCACCGTGTCCGAGGAATCGAAGCCGTCGACCCAGCTGTCGCCGCTGCTGTTCGACCTGACGAGCCTGCAGCGCGAAGCGAACAGCCGCTTCGGCTTCTCCGCGAAGAACACGCTCGGTCTCGCGCAGGCGCTGTATGAAAAGCACAAGGTACTGACGTACCCGCGTACCGACGCGCGCGCGCTGCCGGAAGACTACATTTCGACGGTGCAGTCCACGCTCGAGATGCTCAAGGAGAGCCACAACTACCTGCCGCACGCGAAGCAGGTGCTCGACAAGGGCTGGGTGAAGCCGAACAAGCGGATCTTCGACAACTCGAAGATCAGCGACCACTTCGCCATCATCCCGACGCTGCAGGCGCCGAAGTCGCTGTCCGAGCCGGAGCAGAAGCTGTACGACATGGTCGTGAAGCGCTTCCTCGCGGTGTTCTTCCCGGCGGCCGAGTTCCGCGTCACGACGCGGATCACCGAAGTCGCCGGCCATCACTTCAAGACCGAAGGCAAGGTGCTCGTCGAGCCGGGCTGGCTGCAGGTGTACGGCCGCGACGCCGAAGGCGCGGACGCGAACCTCGTGCCGGTGCAGAAGGACGAGAAGGTGAAGACGGACGAGATCGCCGCGGTCGCGCTCGTGACGAAACCGCCTGCACGCTACTCGGAAGCGACGCTGCTGTCGGCGATGGAAGGCGCGGGCAAGCTCGTCGAGGACGACGAGCTGCGCGAGGCGATGGCCGCGAAGGGCCTCGGCACGCCGGCGACGCGTGCGGCGATCATCGAAGGCCTGCTCGGCGAGAAGTATCTCGTGCGCGAAGGCCGCGAGCTGATCCCGACCGCGAAGGCATTCCAGCTGATGACGCTGCTGCGCGGGCTCGGCGTGAAGGAACTGACCGCGCCCGAGCTCACCGGCGAATGGGAATACAAGCTGTCGCAGATGGAGCGCGGCAACCTCGGGCGCGACGCGTTCATGCAGGAAATCGCCCGCATGACGCAGCAGATCGTCAAGCGCGCGAAGGAATACGATTCCGACACGATCCCCGGCGATTACGCGACGCTCGAGACGCCGTGCCCCAACTGCGGCGGCCAGGTGAAGGAAAACTACCGCCGCTTCGCATGCACGAAGTGCGAGTTCTCGATCTCGAAGATTCCGGGCAGCCGGCAGTTCGAGATCGCGGAAGTCGAGGAGCTGCTGCGGGAAAAAACCATCGGCCCGCTGTCCGGCTTCCGCAGCAAGATGGGCCGTCCGTTCTCGGCGATCCTGAAGCTCTCGTTCGACGACGAAACGAAGAACTACAAGCTCGAGTTCGACTTCGGTCAGGACCAGGGCGGCGAGGAAGGCGAAGCGCCCGACTTCTCCGCGCAGGAACCGGTCGGCGCATGCCCGAAATGCAAGGGCCGCGTGTTCGAGCACGGGATGAGCTATGTGTGCGAGCACTCGGTCGCGAATCCGAAGACCTGCGACTTCCGTTCGGGCAAGGTGATCCTGCAGCAGGAAATCACGCGCGAGCAGATGGCGAAACTGCTGGCCGACGGCCGCACGGATCTGCTGCCGAACTTCAAGTCGTCGCGCACGGGCCGCAACTTCAAGGCATTCCTCGTGAAGCAGCCGGACGGCAAGATCGGTTTCGAGTTCGAGAAGAAGGAGCCGAAGGCCGCTGCCGCGAAGAAAACGGCAAAATCGGCGACGAAGGATGCCGAAACCGTGACGGAAGGCGCCGACGAGAAACCGGCACCGGCGCGCAAGACCGCCGCCCGCAAGACGACGGCGCGCAAGACGGGCTCCTGACGCTCCGGGCGCCGGGGTTTCCCCGGCCCGCAGTACGCCGGTGAAGCGGCGATAAAAAAACGCGGATCGATCGCTCGATCCGCGTTTTTTCTTGGTGCCTGCTGCCGGCCGTGCCGGTGCGCGGCCGCCGCGCCGTTACAGCGGCGACGGCACCGCGACGCGCGCGCGCGGCGAACGCGCGAGCCGCGGCTGCAGGTTCGGGTCGGTCGACTCGGGCGGCTCGGCACGCATCTCGACGCCGATCGGCGCAGGCGCCGCGCTCTGTGCGGCCCACTGTTCGCCCATCATCGCGTCGGTCGAGTGGCTGAAATATTCGACGAGGTGGTCGATGAACGTGCGCACCTTCGCGGGCAGGTGGCGCCGGCTCGGATACGCGATGTTGATCTCGACCTGCGGCAGCCGGAAATCCGGCAGCAGCCGGACCAGCGCGCCGCGCGCGATGTCGCTGCCGATCAGGTAGCTGGGCAGGATCGCGACGCCCATCCCGAGCAGCGCGAACTGGCGCAGCATCGCGGTATTGTTCGCGACGATCACGTTGGTCGGGCGCACGCGCACTTCGCCGTCCGGCCCGGTGAACACGCGCTCGTCGCCCCAGTATTCGGTCGGCAGGCTCAGCGCCGGGTGTTCGGCGAGATGCTCCGGATGGGTCGGCACGCCGTGCTTTTCCAGGTAGCTCGGCGTCGCGCACACGGTCATGCAGCCCGTGGTCAGCCGACGCGTGACGATGCTCGCGCTGCGCATCTGGCGCGTGACGACGATGCCGACGTCGAAACCTTCCTCGACGAGATCGACCTGGCGGTCGACCAGCGTCAGATCCGGCACCACTTTCGGGAAATTCTCGGTGTACGACTGCAGGACGGGGGCGAGGTTGTGCAGGCCGAACACGACCGGAGCGACGATGCGCAACGTGCCGACCGGCTCGTGATTGCGCGCGACGACCATCTGCTCGACATCCTCGAGCTCATCGAGAATCTGGCGCGCCCGCTCCAGATAGACCTGGCCCGACTCCGTCAGCGAAAGGCTGCGCGTGGTGCGGTTCAGCAGGCGCGTGCCTAGCCGGCCTTCCAGATCGGCGACGTGACGCGTCGCGACCGCGTTGGAAATATCCATTGCACTCGCGGCCCGCGCGAAACTGCCGAGATCCGCAACCTTGACGAACACGCGCATCGACTGCAAATGATCCATAACGACTCCTGCCGCTGTTACAACTTCAAAAAGTTGAAGCAAATGCGTAATTCTCCTACGACAGCGGAAATGATGCAGAGTTGCTCAACAAGGGTCGCCTTGACGATAAAAATAGTCAAAAATCCTCACTCATCGCGAATGGATGATCCAATTATTCTGATTGAAGCAACAATTGGGTGAACCTCGTCGAGGAAACGTCCGAATCAGGAAGGACGTATTTGACGCGACACGGCAGCGCACCCCGCCGCACCCGACGGGAGCGGCGCCGGCTCAGGCCGGCGCCGATTGCGGCGGAGCGTAACAACCTGTTAAAAAGACACCACGACGTGCGCCGACGTAGCATCATGTCGGCCCCGGCCGGGCGGGACGGGTGCGCGACCTGCGCCGCCGCCGCTGCCGCTTTCAACGCGCGACTCCCGCTGATCATGAAAATTGCCATCCTCGACGACTACCAGGACGCCGTCCGCAAGCTGAACTGCTTCGAGATGCTCGCCGAGCACGACGTGAAGGTCTTCAACAACACGGTACGCGGCCTGGGGCAACTCGCGAGCCGCCTGGCGGAAGTCGAGGCGCTCGTGCTGATTCGCGAGCGCACACCGATTTCGTCGCAACTGCTCGCCAAGCTGCCGAACCTGCGCATGATCAGCCAGACCGGCCGCATCTCGAGCCACATCGACCTCGAAGCGTGTACCGACCGCGGCATCGCGGTGCTCGAAGGCACGGGTTCGCCGGTCGCGCCCGCCGAGCTGACCTGGGCGCTCGTGATGGCCGCCCAGCGCCGCATTCCGCAATACGTCGCGAACCTGAAGCAGGGTGCGTGGCAGCAGTCGGGCCTGAAGACGTCGGCGCTGCCGCCGAACTTCGGCCTCGGCCAGGTGCTGCGCGGCCAGACGCTCGGCATCTGGGGCTACGGCAAGATCGGCCGGCTGGTGGCCGGCTACGGCAAGGCGTTCGGGATGAACGTGCTGATCTGGGGCCGCGAGCATTCGCTCGAGGCCGCGCGCGCCGACGGCTACACGGCCGCCGAGAGCCGCGAAGCGCTGTTCGAGCAGAGCGACGTGCTGTCGCTGCACCTGCGCATGCACGACGACACGCGCGGGATCGTCAAGCAGGAAGACCTGATGCGGATGAAGCCGACATCGCTGCTCGTCAACACGAGTCGTGCCGAGCTGCTCGAGGAAAACGCGCTCGTCAACGCGCTGTCGCACAACCGCCCGGGGATGGTCGCGATCGACGTGTTCGAGAGCGAGCCGATCCTGCAAGGCTACAGCCTGCTGCGGATGGAAAACGTGATCTGCACGCCGCACATCGGCTACGTCGAGCGCGAAAGCTACGAGCTCTATTTCAGCGCGGCGTTCAAGAACATCCTCGCGTTCGACCAGGGCGATATGTCGAGCGTCGTCAATCCGGAAGCGCTGACGCCGCGCCGCGTGCGCTGACCGACTCCGACCGACTCCGACCGGTGCTGACCGGCACGGGCCGCGCTTGCCGCGCGGCGCTGCTGCCGGGCTTCCCGCCTTCCCCGCTTCAGGCGGCCACGCGGCCGCCCGTCATCGCGTCGACGCGCGTGAGGAAATGCTCGCCGTCGCGCCGTCCGAGGTCGTACGCATGCCGCATCTGCGACGGACTCGTGTAATCCCAGCTCGAAATCGGCACCTTGCTCGACGGCTGTACATACAGCCGCCGCTGGTCGCCGTGCGCGACCGTGAACATCTGCGGGCGCGGATACAGCCGCGTGACGAGCACCAGCACGTCGCCCGGCGACGCGTCGAGCGCGTCGACCGGCACGTTGTCGACCATCCCGCCGTCGAGCACCGGCCGGCCGCCGCGGCGCAGCACCGGCGTGAACGGCGGCGTGCACGACGACTGCAGGATCAGGTCGGCGAGTTCGTCGACACTCGCGCACGCCTGCGCGCGCACGAACTCGGGCCGGAAACCGAGCGTGCGCCCGAGCGTCGGGTGCAGCGTCTTGCGCAGGTACTTTTCGATGTTGTATGCGACGAGGCCCGCGGCGACCGCGCTGCGCGCGCCGAGCCAGCGCGGCACGTGCGACACGCCGATGCGGATCTCCGGCGCGTCGGCGAGCCGCGCGAACGGCTCGCCGTAGATGTCGAGCAGCGCCTGACGGTAGATCCGGTAATGCGGAAACACCGGCTCGCGGCCGAACAGGTTGCCCCAGTACGCGTTCTTGCGGTTGTGGCGCAGCGCTTCCTCGTAATAGCGCATCACCCACGCGGCGTCGCGTGTATACAGCATGCAGGCGGTCGCCGCGCCGGCCGAGATCCCCGCGATCACGCGCGGGCGCAGGCCGAGCGCCGGCTGCGCGACGTCCCAGAAGCCGGCCTGCCACCAGCAGCGATTGCCGCCGCCCGCGAAGACGATCTGGTCGAACATCGCGCCGCTCAGCTGACGAGCGCGTAGGTCGACGTCGCGTGAACGGCCATCTTGCCGTCCTCGTCGAACAGCTCGACTTCGCCGAATACCAGGTTGCGGCCCATCCGCAGCACGCGCGCGGTGACGAGCACGTCGCCCTTGCGCACCGGACGCATGAAGTTCGTGTTCAGCGAGACGGTGGTCATCGGCCGGAACTCGCCGAGCGCGGCCGAGATCGCGACCACCATCGCGGTGTCGGCGGCGGCCGTGAACACCTGGCCGCAGATGACGCCGCCCGAATGACGGAATTCGCCGGAAAACGGCAGGCGCATCGTGACGCTGTCGTCGCCGATCGATACGGGAACCAGACCGAGCGAGCGGACCCACGGGGCCAGCAGGCGATCCAGCAATTCGCGGACTGCATTTTCGTCCATCTTCGAATGTCCAGAAAACGTTGCGCGACCGCCGCGCAACGGGTGTGGACGTCATCATACCGGGAGCGCGCCAACTACGATGGCTCATTACCGCGGCGACGGCCGCCGTCGCCGCTACGAAATATTTTGAGGAAATTCGCAGAAAGGGCTTGCCAAGTCCGAAATACACGGGCATAATCTTTCTTCTGTTGGGGGCGTTAGCTCAGTTGGTAGAGCAGCGGACTCTTAATCCGTAGGTCGAGTGTTCGAGTCACTCACGCCCCACCAGGAATTCCGAAGGCCGGTCAGCGCAAGCTGACCGGCCTTTTTCCATTTCCGGCGCCGCCCGGCCTCTCCCCCGCCTCGCGACAGGCAATCACATTGATGCCTCGCCCAGATACTTTCCGCTAGAATCGTCCGACAAAATATCACACGACCGGGACGGCGATCGCCGTATCGCCGCCGGCACTGAGAGAGCATGGGACGTCAGACATGGAATCATGTGAACGAGACGCGACCATTCAGAGGGCATGGTCACGCCGACAACGGCACGCACATCGTGTCGCCTCCTTCCCCCGATCGCATCCGGGCCCGTCGCGTGACGCGCACTACGGATCCGGCCATGCCGCGTAAGGACGCGCTCGTCGCACTCGCGCTCGGCGTTGCGCTGCTCGTGGTCGCAGCCATGCTCGCCGTCACCGCGAGCCATGCGGCCGGCGACCTGATCCGTACGCCGGGCACGGTCGTGCGCATCGTGCAGGACAGCGACGCGATGCGTGCATACCGCCCGATCGTCGCCTATTTGGCGAACGACGGCCGCCGCCGCGAAGTCGCCGGCAATACCGCATCGGTGGTCCCGGCCTACGACATCGGCGAAAGCGTGGACGTCCTGGTCGATCCGGCCCATCCGAACCGTCCCGCGCTCATCGACGATTTCACGCAACGCTGGTTGCCCGTCGCGGTGCCGGCGCTGCTTGCAGTCGCATCGCTGGCGATCGGCAGCCTGCTGTACGTGAACGCGCGCCGCGGCCGGCAGGCCGACGCGCTGTCTGCGCCGGCCGCCCGCAAAGCGGTCCGGCGCCGCTGGAACATCGCGATCGTGCTGATTCCGATCGCGATCGGCACCGTCTTCCTGGCCGGCGCCGGCGCCGCCGGGCTGCGCCAGTGGCAGATCGCCCGCCATTACGCGCACTCGACCGGCCATGTGGTCGAGATCGCCGAAACCGCCCAGTCGTCCCGCACGCGCACGTCGCTCTATTCGGCGACCATCGCGTTCACGACCGACAGCGGCCGCCCCGTCACGTTCGCGCAAGGCTCGACCTCGTCGCGCCCCGGGCTGTACGAAGGCGAGGTGGTCGACGTGCTGTACGACCCCGTCACGCCCGAGCGCGCGGTCATCGACCGGTTCTGGGACCGGTGGGGGCTCACGGCCATCCTGTTCGCGATCGGCGCGCCGTTCCTCGTCGCCGGACTGTTCGTCGTCGGGGCGCTGTGGCCCGAGCCTCGGCCGCACGAACTCGCCGAATGACGAACGCGGAAGAACCGGGCCGTCAACGCCGCGACCGCGGCTTCACCGCTCCCTGAACGCCTCCACCTTCGCGCGGTTCCCGCACGTGCGCATGTCGCACCAGCGGCGTCCGACGCCGCGGCCGCGATCGACGAAGAACCACGTACAGCGGCCGCACTGCCGCACGCGCGCGAAATCGTCGCCGCGCAGCAGATGCTCGAATCCGAGCGCGGCCGCGTCGATCCATCGCGACTCGGCGCGCGCATCGGGCCGCCACGCGAAGCGGCCGTCGACCGCGTCGAATCTGCTGCGCCCGATCGCATCGCGAATCGCCTCGGCGAGCCGGTCCGCCGCTCGCGCGCCGGCACTGCCGCCTTCGCCGGCCGTCAGGTGCGCGAGCGCCGCATACGCATCCTCGCGAAAACCGTGCAGCGCGGCGAGTTCGTCCGCGCCGTCCTGCCGCGGATGACGCAGAAACCGCGTCAGGTCGGCCTCCGCCAGCAACCCCGACTTCCCGGCCCAGGCACGCACGGCCGGCCAGTCGACGAGTTTGTCCTCATCGCGCGTCTTGCCCGTGTCGGCCACCGTGTTCAGGAAATCGAGCGCCGGATGGCCGCCGACGAAATCGGCCGCACACCATGTATGCGCCGCTCGCGCAGGCTCGTGTCGAGTAACCATTTATTTTCACCTATCGGTTTCACATCCGAGTGAACAGGCGTAACCTGTTAACAACCAAAACAGGTTAGCACGGAGGCGCCGATGCTCGAGCTCGCCAATCGCTACAATTTTGAAGGTCACCGGATCGCATGGGGCGCGCTCGGTGAAGGGCCGCCGCTGGTGCTCGTGCACGGGACGCCGTTCTCGTCGCAGGTGTGGCGCCGCATCGCGCCGTGGCTCGCACGGCGTCATCGCGTGTTCTTCTACGACCTGCTCGGCTACGGCCAGTCGGACATGCCCGACACGGACGTCTCGCTCGGCCGGCAGAACGTGCTGTTCGGCGCGCTGCTCGACGAATGGAGACTTTCACGCCCGCGCGTACTCGCGCACGACTACGGCGGCGCAACCGTGCTGCGCGCGCATTTCCTCGACGGCATCGCGTATTCGGACCTGACACTCGTGAACCCCGTCGCGATCGCGCCGCAAGGCTCGCCGTTCGTGCGCCACGTCGCGCAGCACGAAGCCGCGTTCACCGGGCTGCCGGCGTATGCGCATCACGCACTCGTGTCGGCCTACATCGGCAATGCAGTCGCACGGCCGTTGAGCGACGACGTGCTGTCGATCTACCGCTCGCCGTGGCTCACGCCGGCCGGCCAGCCGGCGTTCTATCGGCAGATCGCGCAGATGCGCCAGCGCTATATCGAGGAAGCCGAGGCGCGTTATGCGCCGCCGGACTTTCCGGTGCGCATCGTGTGGGGCGAGGACGACGCGTGGATTCCGCGCGAACAGGGGCAGGCGCTCGCCGATCGCATCGCGGGCGGAAAGCTGATCCGCGTGCCGCGCGCGGGGCACCTGGTCCAGGAGGATGCGCCCGAGGCGATCGTCGCCGCGGTGCTCGACACACACGGACAGGAATGATCGCCCACGCAGCCGCGTGGCGTGGCAGATCAGAAGGCCGGCACGCCCTGCGCGAGCGTCGCGACGAACTTCGCGGTGCGCGGATCGCGCGGCCGCCCGAACAGCTCGCGCGATGCGCCGGCCTCGACCACGCGGCCATCCGCGAGAAACACCGCATCGTGCGCGACCGACGCAGCCAGGCGCAGGTCGTGCGTGGCCATCAGCATCGTCGTGCCTTCCCGCGCGAGCTGGCGCAACACTTCGACGACTTCGACGGACAATTCGGGATCGAGCGCGGACGTCGGCTCGTCGCACATCAGCACCTGCGGCGACGGCGCGAGCGCGCGTGCGATGGCCACGCGCTGCTGCTGGCCGCCCGACAACGTCGCGGGCCATGCGTCGGCCTTGTTGGCGATACCGACCTTGTCCAGCAACGCGAGCGCGCGTTCACGCGCCTGCTCGCGCGGCCAGCGCTGCACGGTCACGAGCCCTTCCATCACGTTCTGCACGACGCTCAGGTGCGGAAACAACTGGAAGTTCTGGAACACCATGCCGGTCTGACGGCGCACCGCGAACACGTGATCGCGCGACGGGCGGCGCCCCGCCGCGAAGTCGATGCGGGCGTCGCCGACCGTGAGCGCGCCCGCCTCCGGCACTTCGAGCAGGTTCACGCAGCGCAGCAGCGTGCTCTTGCCGCTGCCGGACGGCCCGATCAACGCGGTCACGCTGCCGGGCTGCAATGCGAGGTCGATGCCGGTCAGCACGCGCTGCGCGCCGAACGACTTGTCGATGCGTTCGAGACGGATCATCGCAACTCCGCGTGGAACAGCGCATGGCGCCCGAACCGGAGCTCGAGCCGACGTTGCAGCGACGAGAGCACCGAGCTGAACAGCAGATAGATCAGCGCGGCTTCGGTATAGAGGATCAGCGGCTCGTAGGTGACGGCCGCGATGCGCTGCGCGGCCTGGAATATCTCGGGAACGGTCAGTACAGCCGCGAGCGACGTGTCCTTTACCAGCGAGATGAACGAATTCGACAGCGCGGGCAGCGCGACGCGCGCGGCCTGCGGCAGGATCGCGCGGCGCAGCGCCTGCGCGCGCGTCATCGCCATCGAGTACGCGGCTTCCCACTGCCCTTTCGGGATCGATTCGATCACGCCGCGGATCACCTCGGCGTTGTACGCGCCGACGTTCAGCGAGAAGCCGATCACGGCGGCGGTCAGCGGATCGAGCACGATGCCGACGTTCGGCAGTCCGTAGAAGATCACGAACAGCTGCACGAGCAGCGGCGAGCCGCGAAACAGCCAGATGTAGAAACGTATGGCGGCCTGCGCCCAGCGCGGCCCGAACAGGCGCGCGAGCGCCGCGCCGAACGCGAGCAGCAGGCCGATCGCGAACGACGCGAGCGTGAGCGGAACCGTGAACACGAGCCCTGCCACCAGCAGGGGCCGCAGCGATTCCGCCATCAAGTGCAGCCAGGGCGGCATCGGTCAGCCCCGCGTCACGGCTGCGACACGTCGCGGCCGAAGTACTTCTGCGAGATCTTCGCGTAGGTGCCGTCGGCCTTGAGGTCCGCGAGCGCCCTGTCGATCGCCGCCACCAGCGCGGGACTGCCCTTGCGCAGCAGCACGCCCGATGCATCACCGGCGCCGCTCGTGTCGGTCGCCGCGATCTTCAGTTTCGCGTCGGGCTTGTGCTTGCGGAAATCGAGGTACGACAGCGAATCGTTGATCGTCGCGTCGACGCGCCCCGCGCTCAGCAGGTCGATCGATTCGTTGAAGCCCTGCACGGGCACCACGTCCGCGCCGTGCGCGGCCGCGAGCTTGCCGAAATTGCTGGTCAGCGTGTTCGCGGATTTCTTGCCCTTCAGGTCGTCGAACGAGCGGATCGACGTGTTGTCCGCACGCACGATCAGCACCGCGCGGGACGTGATGTACGGCGTCGAGAAATCGTATTTCGCCTTGCGCGCATCGGTGATCGACACTTCGTTGACGACCGCGTCGTAGCGGTTCACGTCGAGGCCCGCGATCAGCCCGTCCCACTTGCCTTCGACGAACTCCGCCTTCACGCCGAGCCGTTGCGCGATCGCGCTCGCGATGTCGACGTCGAAGCCGGTCAGCTTGCCCGACGCATCGTGATACGTGAACGGTGCGTACGTGCCTTCGGTGCCGACCCGGAACACGCCGGCCGACTTGATCTGCGCGAGATCGTCGGCCGCCAGCGCGCTCGTGACGGCAGTGGCCTGCAGCAATGCGACGACCAGGATGGAGCGAAGGAATTTCATGGTGCGGACCCCGAACGATGGAAGGGAGTGGACCCGCCGGCCCGAACGGCCGCGCGAGAGGTCCGCGAATTCTACCGACGCGCCGATATCCGGCAAAAACGCAAATCCGCTAACGATATGAGCGCGTCGAATAACGCGCCGGCGAGTCGCGCCCATTCCGCAGACGAAATCCCACGCGATGCAGCGCGGCGATCGTCTGACGAATCGTTACCTGCGGTTACAGAAGCGACACTGCGGTATCACCCATCGGGCATGCGCTACGTACCATGAAGGCAGGTAAAACGATTGCTCGCGGGCCTGGTCCCCGCGGACGGAGTGAACGGCAAATGAGACGCATCCTGTTGTCCAGTGCCGTCGGCATCGCGGCCGCCTGCCTGTCGGCAAGTGCGTTCGCGCGTGCCGACGTCGGCGTGTATTTCGGCGTGCCGGGGCCCGTGATCGAGGCGCCGCCGCCTGTCTACTACGCGCCGCCGCCGCCCGTCGTGTACGAGCCGGCGCCCGCCTATTACGGCCCGTACTACGGCGAATACCGCTACCGCTACTACCGGCACGACAACGGCTGGCATCGCGGCTGGCGTCATCACCATCACGACGACGATTGACCGTCGCCTGGCGGCTGTCGCGGCCGCCTCCCGTCATGGGGAAATTGCGCGCGCCGGCCTTCGAGCCGGCGCGTGTGCATCACACACCGCTCACCACGGCAGCGAGTAGGTCTTCGTGTTCGTGAAGCTCTTCATCGCCTCCTGCACGCCTTCCTTGTAGCCGAGGCCCGAATCCTTCACGCCGCCGAACGGCGTCAGTTCGAGCCGGTAGCCCGGCACCTCGCGCACGTTCACGCTGCCGACTTCCAGCTCCGTGATGAAGCGCGTGATGCTGTCGAAGCGGTTCGTGCAGACCGACGACGACAACGCATAGTCGGTGCTGTTCGACATCCGGATCGCCTCGTCGATGTCGCGAAAACGCATGATCGGCGACACGGGCCCGAACGTCTCGTACTTCACGAGCGGCATGTCGGGCGTCACGCGATCGACGACCGTCGGCGAATACAGCGCGCCGTCGCGCACGTTGCCGACCAGCAGCCGCGCACCGCGTGCAATCGCGTCGTTCACCTGCTGCTCGCAGAACTTCGCGGCCGCTTCGTCGATCACGGTGCCCATGTCGACCGACGGATCGGCCGGGTTCCCGTAGGCCCACGCGCGGGTTTTCTCGACGACCAGCTCGGTGAAGCGATCGGCCACCGCCTCGTGCACGAGCATCCGCTTGATCGCGGTGCAGCGCTGCCCCGAGTTCTTGTACGAACCCGACACCGCGAGCGTGCTCGCTTCGTCGAGATCGGCGTCCTCCATCACGATGATCGGATCGTTGCCGCCGAGTTCCAGCACCGCGCGCCGGTAGCCCATCCGCGACGCGATCGACTTGCCGATCGACACGCCGCCGGTGAACGTGATCAGGTCGATCGCCGGATTCGTGATCAGCTCGTCGGCGATCTCCTTCGGGTCGCCGGTGATCACCTGCAGCATCTGCGGCGGCAGGCCGGCTTCATACAGGATGTCCGCGAACAGGTAGCACGACAGCGGCACCTTCTCCGACGGCTTCACGACGATCCGGTTGTTGGTCGCGACCGACGGCACGACCTTGTGCGCGACCTGGTTCATCGGATGGTTGAACGGCGTGATCGCGGAAATCACGCCGAGCAGCGGTTCGCGCTGCGTGTACACGCGGCGCTTCTTGCCGTGCGGCGTCAGATCGCACGAGAAGATCTGTCCGTCGTCCTTCAGCACTTCGCCCGCGCCGAACGTGAGCACGTCGGCCACGCGCCCGGCTTCATACGTCGAATCCTTGATGCACAAGCCGGCCTCGGCCGTGATCAGCGCCGCGATCGCGGCGGTGCGCGCACGCACGATGTCGGCCGCGCGGCGCAGGATCGCCGCGCGTTCGTGGCGCGTGAGCGACGGCCGGTACGCACGCGCGACCGCGAATGCGCGCCGCACGTCGTCGAGCGTCGCCTTCGGCACGGTGCCGACGAGCGAGCCGTCGTACGGGTTGCGCACTTCGATTACCGCATCGCGCTGAATCCTTTCACCATCGATTCGCAGTGCTTCACGATGAACCGTGCGAACCTCCGTCGATGCTGCAATGGCGTTCATGAGTGTCTCCTGGCGGATGCGTCCGCGTCACTGCAGATGGTTGAGCGCGATGTCGATGATGTCGAAGTTGCGCAGCCGCGCGCGGCCCGCGACGTCGGTCGCGACCGGCTTGCTGAAGATCAGCGGCACGATCTGCTCGGAGATCCCGCCGTGCGAGCGCAGCGGCACGTCGAGGCCCGACAGGTCGTGCTTGATGCGGCGCGTGCCGAGCACGACGTCCTGCTTCGAGATCACGATCAGGTCGCCCATCCGCTCGGGCGGCAGCTCGAAGCGCGCGCAGCCTTCGGCGCCCGTCAGCACGACCTCGATGCCGTCCACCGCGGCGAGCCGCGCGCGCAGCGCGTCGGCATCGGCGTCGTCCGGCACGTAGACGGTCGCGAACGAGCCGAGCGCGCCGTGGTGCACGACGTACGGATCGGTGATCGGCAGGATCACGCGCGCCGCGTCGTGGCCGAGCCACTCGTCGAACAGCTCCTGCAGGTAGATCACGTTCGGCTCGCCGGTCTCGCCGTCGTGCTTCGCGTTCATCCCGTGGTCGGCCGTGATCGCGACGATCGCGCCGAGTTCGTCGAGGCGCTTCAGGTACGCGTCCATCATCTGGTAGAACGCGTTCGCGCCGTCGGTGCCGGGCGCGCATTTGTGCTGCACGTAGTCGGTCGTCGACAGGTACATCAGGTCGATCGTGCGCGTCTCGAGCAGGCGCACGCCGGCCGCGAACACGAACTCCGACAGGTCTGCGCTGTACACGCTCGGCACCGGCTTGCCGACCAGCTCGAGCACGTTGTCGATGCCGTTTTCCTCGAGGCTCGCCTCGTCCGCTTTCTCCGACGAGAAGCAGATGCCCTTGAGCCCCTTGCCGAGCAGGCGGCGCAGCTTGTCCTTCGCGGTGACGACCGCGACGCGCGCGCCCCGTTCCGCGAAGGTCGCGAGCACGGTGGGCGCGACCAGGTACTTCGGATCGTTCATCAGCACCTCGGCGCCGGTGTCGCGATCGTAGAAGTAATTGCCGCTTATCCCGTGGATCGCCGGCGGCACGCCGGTAACAATCGACAGGTTGTTCGGGTTCGTGAAGCTCGGCACCACGCACTCGCCCTTGAGCGCCGTGCCCGGCTTCAGCAGCGTGCGCAGGAACGGCGCGACGCCGGCCTCGGCCGCCATCTCGAGATACTCATAGGCGCAGCCGTCGACGCAGACCACCACCACGGGGCGGCGCATCCAGTTGTAGCGGCGGCCGTTCACTTCCACGGATACAGGCGTTTCAGTCATGACGTTCAGTCCTTTCGGTTCGAAGGGGTTGAGCTGTCGGCGCCCGCGCCGCGCCGAGGAGGTGTTTTCCATGCTTGACATTAAAATTGATGATTTGTAGATTGTCAACAACATGCAGAGAACAGAAAGCAAAAGACGGAAACACGAGGCAATACGAAGAGGGCTGGTCTCCACTCATCCGCCGCATGCCGCGGCGCCACGGTCAAGGGGTCTGAAGATGAACGAAGTGCCGGTACAGAAGCGTTTCAATGCATGGGCGACGGGCGCGGCGCGCGTCGCGCTGGCCGCCGCGGTCGCGCTCGGCGCGGCGCAGGCGGCACACGCGAAGACGTCGCTGCTCGTCTACACCGCGCTGGAGGACGAGGCGATGAAGCCCTACAAGGACGCCTTCGAGAAAGCGAACCCCGACATCGAGATCCGCTGGGTGCGCGACTCGACCGGCTCGGTCACCGCGAAGCTGCTCGCGGAGAAGAACAACCCGCGCGCGGACGTCATCCTCGGCCTCGCCGCGTCGAGCCTCACGCTGCTCGACCTGCAGGGGATGCTGATGCCGTATGCGCCGAAGGGCTTCGACCAGCTCACGCGCAAGTACAGCGACGCGAACACGCCGCCGCACTGGGTCGGCATGGACGTGTGGGGCGCGACGATCTGCTACAACCGCGTCGCCGCGCAGGCGAAGAACATCCCGAAGCCGACGTCGTGGGAAGACCTGACGAAGCCGGTCTACAAAGGCGCGATCGTGATGCCGAGCCCGGTGTCGTCGGGCACCGGCTATCTCGACGTCACCGCGTGGCTGCAGACCTTCGGCGACGACAAGGGATGGAAGTTCATGGACGCGCTCGACAAGAACGTCGCGCAGTACGTGCATTCGGGCTCGAAGCCGTGCACGCTCGCCGGCACCGGCGAATTCCCGATCGGCATCTCGTTCGAGTTCCGCGGCCATGAACTGCAGGCGCAGGGCGCGCCGATCGATCTCGTGTTCCCGAAGGAAGGGCTCGGCTGGGACATGGAAGGCACCGCGATCATGAAGACGACCAGGCAGCCCGACGCCGCGAAGAAGCTCGCGGACTTCATGGCGAGCAAGGACGCGAACCAGATCACCGCGCGCTGGTGGGCGATCGTCGCGTACCCGGGCGTCGCGCGCAAGCTCGCCGGCATCCCCGACAACTATGCGGACCTGCTCGTGAAGAACGACTTCGTGTGGTCGGCGAAGAACCGTCAGTCGATCCTCGATACCTGGCAGAAGCGCTACGGGGCGAAAGCACAGCAATGACGCGGCGCTAACGCCGCACCAGGCAGCGGGGCCGCGACACGCGCCGCCCCGCCTCCCTTCCGATCGTCGTATCCGGCCCGCATCCGGGCCGCCCGCAGCGTGGAGGCGTGCATGGCACCCTATCTGAGCGTAGAACGCATCGAAAAGCGGTACAACGACACACAGGTCCTCACCGACATCAACCTGAGCGTGATGAAGGGCGAGATGATCTGCTTCCTGGGGCCGTCCGGCTGCGGGAAAACCACGCTGCTGCGGATCATCGCGGGGCTCGAGGCGCAAAGCGCCGGCCACATCATGCAGGACGGCCGCGACATTTCGCGGCTGCCGCCGCAACTGCGCGACTACGGGATCGTGTTCCAGTCGTACGCGCTGTTTCCGAACCTCACCGTCTTCGACAACGTCGCGTACGGGCTCGTGAACCGCAGGATGAAGCGCGACGCGATCCACGAGCGCGTGCATACGCTGCTCGCGCTGGTCGGCCTGCCCGACAGTCATCGCAAGCATCCCGGTCAATTGTCCGGCGGCCAGCAGCAGCGCATCGCACTCGCGCGCGCACTCGCGACGTCGCCCGGCCTGCTGCTGCTCGACGAGCCGCTGTCGGCGCTCGATGCACGCGTGCGCGTGCGGCTGCGCCAGGAAATCCGCGCGCTGCAGCAGCGGCTCGGCGTGACGACGATCATGGTCACGCACGACCAGGAAGAGGCGCTGTCGATGGCGGACCGCATCGTCGTGATGAATCACGGCGTGATCGAGCAGATCGGCACGCCGCTCGAAATCTACCGGCAGCCCGCGTCGCCGTTCGTCGCGGACTTCATCGGCCGCGTCAACACGATTCCCGCCGAAGTCGCGCAGGACGGCACGCTGCGTGCGGGCGGCGTCGGCTTCGACTGCCGGCATGGCGCGACCCGGCCGGCCCAGGGCGCGGCCGTGTCGGTCTACGTGCGGCCCGAGGATCTGCGCATCCGCATTCCGGGTGAAGCGGCCGACAACGTGCTGGCCGGCCGCGTCGAGAAGCTCGAGTTCCTCGGCGCGTTCTGCCGCGTGAGCTTCCGGATCGACGGGCTCGACGGCCAGGAAATCGTCGCCGACCTGTCGTATCGCGACGTCGACCGCACCGGCGTGCAGGCCGGCGCGCGCATCGACCTCGCGCTCGATCGCGAGCATGTCCGCGTGTTCCCGAGCGCGAAGGAGCGACTGCAATGAGCGCCGTCCTCACCGAACGCCGCCGCGGCGCGGCCGCCTCCGCCGACGTGCGGCAGCTCACGCACTGGCACGACCGCATCGCACAGCTCGCGCTCGTTGCGATGGCCGCGCTGATGTCGCTGTTCCTGCTGCTGCCGCTCGCGCTCGTCGTGCAGAAATGCTTCGTCGATACGGACGGCCGTTTCGTCGGCGCACACAACTTCGTCGAGTATCTCGAGGACAGCGGCGTGCTGCGCTCGATGCTCCATTCGCTGACGGTCGGCGCGCTCGTCACGATGATCGTCGTGCCGATGGCGTTCACGTTCGCGTATGCGCTGACGCGCTCGTGCATGCCGCTGAAGAACGCCGCACGCACGATCGCGCTCTTGCCGCTGCTCGCGCCGACGCTGCTGTCCGCCGTGTCGTTCATCTACTGGTTCGGCAACGCGGGGCTGCTCAAGCCGCTGCTGCACGGCCACTCGATCTACGGACTGCCGGGCATCGTGCTGAGCATGGTGTACGCATCGTTTCCGCACGTGCTGATGATCCTCGTCACCGCGCTGTCGCTCGCGGACGGCCGGCTCTACGAAGCCGCCGACGCGATGGGCACGAGCCGCATCCGCAAGTTCTTCACGATCACGCTGCCGGGCGCGAAGTACGGGCTGATCAGCGCGACGATGGTGGCCTTCACGATGTGCATCAACGACTTCGGCGTGCCGGTGGTGATCGGCGGTTCGTACAACGTGCTGTCGACCGACATCTACAAGCTGATCATCGGGCTGCAGGACTTCAACCGCAGCGCGGTCGTGAGCCTGATGCTGCTGTGCCCGGCGCTCGTCGCGTTCGGTGTCGACTTCTTCATCCGCCGCCGCCAGCAGTCGCAGCTCGGCGCGCGCTCGACGCCGTACCAGCCGAAGCCGTCGCGCGGCTTCGACGCCGCGATGCTCGCATACTGCGCGCTGGTGTGCGCGTTCTTCATCGCGGTGGTCGGCATCTCGGTGTTCGCGTCGTTCGTGAAGTTCTGGCCGTACCAGATGAGCGTCGGGCTGCAGCACTACGAGATGGGGCTGATCGGCGCCGGCATCTTCGACGCGTACAAGAACAGCCTGCGGATGGCCGCGACCGTCGCGCTCGGCGGCACGATCGTCGTGTTCGGCGGCGCCTACCTGATCGAGAAGACCCGCGGTGCACGCTGGCTGCGCGGCTTCATCAGCCTGTGCGCGATCCTGCCGATGGGCGTGCCGGGCCTCGTGCTCGGCATCAGCTACATCTTCCTGTTCAACGCGCCCGGCAATCCGCTGAACGGGCTGTACGGGTCGCTGTGGCTGCTCGCGATCGTCACGGTCGTCCACTACTACGCGTCGAGCCACCTGACCGCCGTCACCGCGCTGCGGCAGATCGACAGCGAGTTCGAGGCCGTGTCCGCGTCGCTGAAGGTGCCGTTCTACAGGACCTTCCTGCGCGTGACCGTGCCCGTGTGCCTGCCCGCGATCCTGCTGATCGCGCGCTACTTGTTCGTCAACGGGATGACGACGGTCTCCGCCGTCGCGTTCCTGTACTCGCCGGACACGCAGCCCGCCTCCGTCGCGATCCTGAACCTCGACGACGCGGGCCAGATGGGCCCGGCCGCCGCGATGGCGACGCTCGTGCTCGCGACCTCGTCGTTCGCGTGCGTGCTGTTCGCCTGCATTTCGCACCGCCTGTTGCGCCGCACGCAGGCCTGGCGCACCCCGCACCGCCGCTGATCCGTTCGCCGCATTCACGTGACGTCCCGACTTCACCAAGGAGACACCATGACGCTCGCCACCCAGCCCATCCTGCTCACCCCCGGCCCCCTGACGACCTCGGAGCGCACGCGCGACGCGATGCTGCGCGACTGGGGTTCGTGGGACAGCGACTTCAACGCGATCACCGCGCGGCTGCGCGAACGGCTGCTGCAGATCGTGCACGGCGAAGGCACGCACGAATGCGTGCCGCTGCAGGGTAGCGGCACGTTCTCGGTCGAGGCGGCGATCGGCACGCTCGTGCCGCGCGACGGCCACGTGCTGGTGCCGAACAACGGCGCGTACTGCCAGCGCCTCGCGAAAATCTGCCGCGTGCTCGGCCGCACGCTCACGACGATCGACTACAGCGAGGACCGCCGCGTCGATCCGGCCGACGTCGAGCGCGCGCTCGCCGGCGATCCGACCATCACGCACGTCGCGCTCGTGCACTGCGAAACCGGCGCCGGCGTGCTGAACCCGCTGCACGAGGTCGCGCAGGTCGTCGCGAAACACGGCCGCGGGCTGATCGTCGACGCGATGAGCTCGTTCGGCGCGATCGACATCGATGCGCGCACGACGCCGTTCGACGCGGTGATCGCCGCGTCCGGCAAGTGTCTCGAAGGCGTGCCTGGGCTCGGCTTCGTGATCGCGAAGCGCACCGCGCTCGAACGCTGCGAAGGCAACAGCCATTCGCTCGCGATGGACCTGTACGACCAGTGGGTCTACATGCAGCGCACGACGCAGTGGCGCTTCACGCCGCCCACGCACGTGGTTGCGGCGCTCGATGCGGCCGTCGCGCAATACGTCGACGAAGGCGGCCTCGCCGCGCGCGGCGGCCGCTACCAGCGCAACACGCGCGCGCTGATCGACGGAATGCGCGCGCTCGGGTTCCGGCCGTTCCTCGATTCCGCGATCCAGGCGCCGATCATCGTCACGTTCCACGCGCCGGACGATCCGAACTACGACTTCAAGCGCTTTTATCAGGAGGTCAAAAAGCGCGGCTACATTCTGTATCCGGGCAAGCTGACCGAGGTCGACACGTTCCGCGTCGGCTGCATCGGCCACTTCGGCGAAGCCGGCATTCCGGGCGCAGTCGCCGCGATCGCCGACACGCTGAAGGCGATGGGCGTGCGGCGCGTGTCGGCCGAAGCGGCGGCCTGACGCGAGGCATCCGCCCGCACCGCGGCGCGCGGCCGATCGCCGTGCGTTGCGGTGCGGCGGGTTCGCTTTCGTTTTGCGTTTTACCGCCGTGTGCGGCACGGCAATTCTCTCGACCCTAACCGGCACGACATTCGATGCGACCCTTCTGGATCGAACAAGCACTGTTCAACGACGGCGATCTCGCCCCCGCGCTGCAGGGCACGATAGAGGCCGACGTCTGCATCGTCGGCGGCGGCTTCACGGGACTCTGGACCGCGATCCAGGCGAAGCAGCAGAACCCGGCGCTCGACATCGCGATACTCGAGGCCGACCTGTGCGGCGCCGGCGCGAGCGGGCGCAACGGCGGGTGCCTGCTCACGTGGTCAGCCAAATTCCTGACGCTGCGGCGCCTGTTCGGCGAAGCGGAGGCGATCCGGCTCGTGAAGGCGTCGGAGGCGGCCGTCCAGCACATCGCGGACTTCTGTCGCACGCATCGCATCGATGCCGAACTGCGGCTCGACGGCACGCTGTACACCGCGACGTCGCGCGCGCAGGTCGGCACGCTCGCGCCGGTGCTCGACGCGCTCGCCGCGTGCGGTATCCACAGCTACGAGCCGCTGCCGGCCGCTGAAGTCGCGCGCCGTTCGGGCTCGGCCCGCAATCTCGACGGCGTGTATTCGCCGATCGCCGCGACCGTGCATCCGGGCAAGCTCGTGCGCGGGCTGCGCCGCGTCGCGCTCGAGATGGGGATCCGGATCTACGAGCGCACGCCGCTCGTCGACTTCACGCCAGGGCAGCCGGCCGTCGTTCGGACGCCGTCCGGCAGCGTGCGCGCCGGCAAGCTGGTGTTCGCGATCAACGCGTGGATGGCGAGCCGCTTCCCGCAGTTCGAGCGCACGATCGCGGTCGTGTCGAGCGACATGGTCATCACCGAGAAATGCCCGGAACTGCTGGAACGGACCGGGCTCGTCGACGGCGTGTCGGTGCTCGATTCGCGGATCTTCGTGTACTACTACCGCACGACCGCCGACGGCCGGCTGATGCTCGGCAAGGGCGGCAACACGTTCTCGTGGCGCAGCCGCATTGCGCCGGTGTTCGACCGGCGCTCGCCGTACGAGGCGCAGCTCACGCAGAGCCTGCGCGAATTCTTCCCGTCGTTCGCGGGCGTGCCGGTCACCGCGAGCTGGAACGGCCCGTCGGACCGTTCGGTGACGGGCTTCCCGTTCTTCGGCCGCCTCGATGGCGCGCCGAACGTGTTCTACGGCTTCGGCTATTCAGGCAACGGCGTCGGGCCGACCTACATGGGCGGACAGATCCTGTCGTCGCTGGTGCTCGGCCTCGACAACGCGTGGACGCGCAGCCCGATCGTACGCGGCCCGCTCGGCCATTTCCCGCCGGAGCCGATCCGCTATGTGGGCGCGCACGTCGTGCGCAATGCGATTCGTCGCAAGGAGCGTGCGGAGGATGAGAGCCGGCGGCCGGCGATGGTCGACACGTGGCTCGCGAAGTTCGCGAGCGCGGCGGGGAAGGCGGACAAGGCGTGATGGCGGGCGCCATGCAATAAAGGGGCAAGTAACGCACGGCGCTCGTGAACGTTGCGGCATCGCCGATTTTTATCGAAACGCGTGTATCGCCTCACCAGATCGCGAACACGCGAAGTCCTTCGATAGAACAAGTCAAATCACCAGCGTGGTGTCTTCTCTCGAACCGGCGGCGCTGCATGCAAATAACCGCATGAATATAGGACGCGTCCTGCCGCACACGATCCATATCTTCGGGTCCACGATTCCAACATGCCGCTATCGGCGGTCGATAGAGTCGTACCGGGATAGCGTCTTGAATTATCTGCATTGCCAACAAATCGGGATGCAACGCGATACCATCGACTCCCTCATCAACTCGCCCGACGACATCCGAAGAAATGACACGGTTTCTTCTATTGCCCGCACTCATCGTGATGATCAGCGCATGCTCGAACCGCCTGGATGAAAAATGGACGGCGCTTCAAGACATGCCTGCCTTCGCCGAGCCGAATGACGATCGAACCCAGCCCGTCTTTACGATCAGGAAAGGCGAATCCTGCGTGCCATTGGCGGATCGCGCCGCAAAAATCTACGCCTACACACAGGTGCGCTGCGAGACTGGCACCGGCTGGGTCCTGGACGATTTCTTTGATAAACGGAGCGGCAAATGATCAACGCGCCGACGATCACCCCAATCGGCTCGGATCTCGTCATCTTCGGCAGGAACTGAACCCGCCAGGCACAACGCGCATCGCGCACCGCACGTCACCATGCGAACGATGTAAACACAAAAGGCGCTGACCGATCGGTTCAGCGCCCTGTCGCCATCGACGCGCGCGGTGAAACCCGCGCCGCAACCCGCTCACGCGCCGGCCTTCTCCCGCGCCGCCTTCCCCGCCGCAGGCAACCCCTGCTCGTGCGTGCGGCGCATCCGCGCGAGGCCGTGCGCGACATGCTCGCGCACCAGTGCGACCGCCTTCTCCTCGTCGCCGCTCGCGAGCGCCTGCACGATCTTGTCGTGCTCGGCCGCCGACACCGCGATCGCATCCTCCTCGGCCTCGATCGCGGCCTGGCGCAGCAGCCCGAGCTGGCGCACGAGCCGGCGATAGGTGTCGGTGAGATGCGTATTGCCGACGCCGACCACCATCGCGTCGTGGAACTGCACGTTCAGCTCGGTATAGCGCGTGACGTCGTGCGTCTTCGCGGCATCCTTCATCGACTGGATGATGCCCTTCAGCACCTTCAGCGTGTCGGGCGAAATGCGTTTCGCGAGCGCGCGCGCGACCGACTCGTCGAGCATCGCGCGCACTTCGTAGATCTCTTCGGCCTCGCGCAGCGGCACGACGCGCACCGTCACGCCGCGATTCTTCTCGTTGCGCAGCAGCCCGGCCTGCTCGAGCGCGCGGAATGCTTCGCGCACGGGGCCGCGCGACACGTTCAGCTTGGTCGCGATATCGACTTCGTTGAGCTTCTCGCCCGGCGCATATTCGCCGGACACGATCGCGCGCTCGAGCATGTCCTGGACAATCATCGCGAGCGACTGGCTTTGCAGGAGTTCGATGGCGTTGAGCGCGTTCGGGGCAGTCATGGTCGGGCAGGCAGCGACGCTGCGGAAGAAAAACGAGGGCGCCATGTCGGCGAATGATCGTTATATACCCTCGGCCCGATACATTGTCAACAGTTTTCAGTTTCCAAAAACCGGTTCCGCGTGCCGGAACGCGACCGGCACGCGGCATCGTGCGGCCGGCGTGAGCACGCCGGACCGCACCGATGCGGGCCTGCCGTCAGGCCGGCTGCTTCACCGGCCCCGGGTCGCTCTGGCTCGGCCGCCCCGTCTCGACGTGGCCCGCGAAGCGGCGCACGACCTTGTCGTCGCCACCGCGCAACGTGGTCGCGGTGATCGTCAGATCGTACCAGCCGTGGCTCGACGACAGCTCGAAGTGATCCTCGATGCGCTCGCCCGGCTCCAGCGTGTAGCTGCGTGCATGCGCATGGCTGTACGCGTTGTCGACGACCACGCGGCACGCCGCGCCGCCGCTGTTGCGCAGCTGCAGGTACACGTGGCGGTTGCGCACGTCGTAGCCGACCTTCGCTTCCGGGTTCGCGTGGCGGCCGTCCGCGGCCAGCCGCGTGTTGCCCTGGAATTCGCACAGATAGCCGTTCGGGCCATACGCGGCGAGATGGTAGTCGCCGCGCGCGGCCGACGTGCTCCAGATATCGGCGAAGCGGTCGTGCGACGACACCGCGTAACGACGCGGCGGCGTCGCCGGATTGCGGCGGTCGTACACGTAGAATGCGGCGCCCGCGTCACCCGAGTTCGCGAAATCGAGCGACACGCTGTCGTCGCGGCCGTTCACGCGGGCATGCACGAACAGCTCGTACGGCAGCGCCCGCGCCGGACGCGTGCCGGGCTCCTGCGCCGGCATCAACTGCTGCGCGGGCACCTGGTACGCCTGGCCGGCCGTCTGGATGTGCTGCGGCACCGTGAAGCTCACCGTGCGCGTATCGGGTCGCGCGGAGAAATCGAATGCCGACGTGAGGTCGCCGCAGACCGAGCGGCGCCACGCGCTGATGTTCGGCTCCTGCACGCCGAAGCGCGCTTCGAGGAAACGCAGCACCGACGTGTGGTCGAACGTCTCCGAGCAGACCCAGCCGCCCTTCGTCCACGGCGAGATGATGATCAGCGGCACGCGCGGCCCGAGGCCGATCGGCTGGATGCCGCCCGGGTCCGCGCCCGGCACGAGCGGGCTCATCTCGCCCGGGTACTTGTTCAGGTCGAGCAGTTCGTCGCCGAGGTTCGACAGCAGGTTCGACGACACGATGCCCTGGCCGCCCACGCCGCTCGTGACCGGCGGCACCGGCGGCACGACGTGGTCGAACAGCCCGTCGTTTTCGTCGTAATTGAGGATGAACACCGTCTTCGCCCACACCTCGGGGTTCGACGTCAGCGCCTCGAGCACCATGTTGATGTAGAACGCGCCGTCGGTCGGCGACGCCTGCGGGTGTTCGCTGTACTTGTACGGCGACACGATCCACGACACCTGCGGCAGCCGGTTCGCCTGCACGTCGGCCTTCAGCTCGGCGAGCGTGTGGTCCGACGCGCCCTTGTCGACCAGCGGGCCGCTCGCGCCTTCCTTCACCTGGAAGCGCTTGAAGAACATCAGCGAGTTGTCGGTGTAGTTGTCGGTCGGGTCGCCCGGGATGCCCGTGCCGCCCTGGTACAGCTTCCAGCTGATCTTCGCGTTCTCGAGGCGTTCCGCGTAGGTCGTCCACGTGTAGCCGTTCGTGTTGTTGCGCTCGCCGATGCCGGGGCCGTTCGGCTGCGTGCCGTACACGTTGCGCGAATCGATCGTGCCGGTCCACAGGTAGATGCGGTTCGGCGCCGTGTCGGCGTGCGCGGAGCAGAAGTACGAATCGCAGATCGTGAACGCGTCGGCGAGCGCGTAGTGGTACGTGAGGTCCTGGCGCTTCAGGTAGCCCATCGTCAGCACGTCCTGCTTCTGGTTCACCCACTGGTCCCACTGGCCGTTGTTCCAGGACAGGTGGCCGCTGCTCCAGCCGTGGTTGGTGCCCGGCTGGAATTCGGTCGTCTGCTTCGGGTCGAGATAGAACGGCAGCACGTACGGCGCGGACGGGTCGAGCCCGCGCGAGTGGTAGTTCTTCGTGAACACCGACGCCGGCGGCTGCTGCCACACCGGCGCGCCGTTCGGCAGCAGGTGCGGGCGCGGGTCGTTGAAGCCGCGCACGCCGCGCAGCCCGCCGAAGTAATGGTCGAACGAGCGGTTTTCCTGCATGAAGATCACGACGTGTTCGACGTCGCGGATCGTGCCGGTGCGATAGGCGGCCGGCATCGCGAGCGCCTTGCGGATCGCCGGCGGGAAGCCGGCGTAGGCGGCCATCGCGCCGGCCGACTGGGCGGCGAGGCGCAGGAAATCGCGTCGATTGGTGGCGGACATGAAGAGGATCCTGTGGGTCGGTAAGGGTGGCGCCGGTCGAGCGGGGCCGGCGGTCGGTGCGTTGCCGCTATTACTCCGCACCGGCATGTCCCGGCCGTGACCGGTTCCAGCAGGTTTCTTGCGGTCACCCCCAGCTTTTTTTCGAAGCGGCGCACGACGCACCTTTCACGTGGCCGACACACGCATGCGCTACGCTGACGCGCGATGAAGAGGGGGGAGAAGCCGAGTCGTGTTCGATCAGCTGAAGGCGTTCCACGCGACCGTCCGGCAGGGCAGCATCACGCGCGCCGCGCGCCACCTGGGCGTGAGCCAGCCGACGATCGCCGCGCAGATCCGGCAGGTCGAGCAGCTGTACGGCGTCGAGCTGTTCTATCGCAGCGGCCGCAAGCTCGAGGTCACGGAGACCGGCATCGAGCTGCTGCCGCTCGTCGAGAAGATGATCGCGCTCGAGGCGCAGGCCGACATCATGCTGCGCAACGTTGGCGGCCTGTTCGAAGGCCATCTGCGGATCGGCGCGACCGGGCCGTACTACATCATGGACGCGGTCGGCCGCTTCTCGCACGCGCATCCGTCGATCGCGCTCACGTGCCGGATCGGCAATTCCGAGGAAATCCTGCAGGCGCTGCACGAATTCCGCATCGACCTCGCGGTGTCGTCGCAGCGCAATGACGCGGACGGCCTCGAACGCAAGGTGATCTCGACCGATCCGCTCGTGCTCGTCGTGCATCGCGACCATCCGCTCGCACGCTTCGACGCGATCGACGCCGCGCAGCTCGCCGACGTGCGGCTCCTGATTCGCGAGGAAGGGTCGGTCACGCGCCGCTGCACGGAGACGATCCTCGCGGCGGCCGGGGTCGCGGCCACGTCGGTCGCCGAGATCGGCAGCCGCGAAGCGATCCGCGAGGCGATCCTGCATGGCGTGGGCGGAAGCCTGTTTCCGCGCGGCGAGGCCGAGCGTCACCCGGACCTGCGCGTCGTCGCGCTGCGCGGCGTCGACACGACGATCGACGAATACGTGTACTACCTGAAGGCGCGCCGCCAAAGCCCGGCGATCGATGCGTTCCTCGCGTGCATCGTACCGGCGCAGTCCGCGACCCGCGACGCAACGCACGCGACGCGGCCGGTGAACGCGCGCTGAGCCGCCGCGCGTTCGTCGGCTTCGCGTCTTTCCCTTCGCGCTTCCCGGCGCGTTTCCCGCGTTGTTCCCGCGCCTTCCGTCGTTGCGTTCCTCGTGCCTTCCTTGCCGCTTCCCGCCGCGCGTCACTTCGGCAGCGCGGGGATCATCCACGTCAGCACGTGCTGCTGCAGGAACACGAGCACGCCGAGCAGCAGCGTGAGAATCACGCTGTGCCAGAAGGTGCGCGCGAACACGATGCCTTCCTGCCCCTTCAGGTCGGTCGTCGAGACGCCCGTCGCGATGTTCTGCGGCGAGATCATCTTGCCCATCACGCCACCCGACGAGTTGGTCGCGGCCATCAGGACCGGATCGAGGCCGAGCTGCCGCGCGGCGACCACCTGCAGGTTGCCGAACAGCGCATTGCCGGACGTGTCGCTGCCGGACAGGAACACCGCGATCCAGCCGAGCGACGCCGACACGAGCGGGAACAGCGCGCCGGTCGACGCGACACCGGTGCCGAGCGTGTAGCTGATTCCCGAGTAGTTCAGCAGGTACGCGAGCCCGACGATCATCATCACCGTGATGATCGCGATCCACGTCTGCCGCCACGTCTTCACCACGCATTCGAGGAACGCGCCGGCGCCGGTGCGCGTCAGCACGGCCGTGATGATCGCCGACAGGAGGATCGCGGTGCCGGTGCCGAGCGGCTGGAAGTCCCAGATCGCCGCATACGGCTTGTGGTACAGCGACACGAAGACCGCGTTGTGCAGGCCCGGCCACTTGATCTTCACGTCGCCGATCGCCGCGATGTTCGCGTGCACCCAGACGATCACGACCACCGACACGACGATCCACGGCAGCCAACCGCCGAAGCCCGCGCGCGCGGCGCCGGCCGTCGCGGGCACGCTGCGCGCGAGCGCGTATTGCGGATCGGGCTGCGGCTTCCACACCTGCAGGAAGCCGATCGTGACGATCAGCGACGTGAGCGACGACAGCACGTCGGTGAGCTGGTAGCCGAGGAAGTTCGACGTGACGAACTGCGCGATCGCGAAGCTCGCACCCGACACGAGCAGCGCGGGCCACAGTTTCGAGATCGAGCGCAGGCCGCCGTACGCGCCGACCACGTAGAACGGCAGCAGCAGCGCGAAGAACGGCAGTTGCCGGCCGACCATCGCGCCGAGCGTCGCGGGCGGCAGCGACGTGACCGCGCCGAGCACGGTGATCGGCACGCCGAGCGCCCCGAACGCGACTGGCGCCGTGTTGAACAGCAGCGTGTAGGTGAGCGCTTCGAGCGCGGGGAAGCCGAGCGCGATCAAGAGTGCGCTGGTGATCGCGACCGGCGTGCCGAACCCGGAGATCCCTTCGAGCAGGCAGCCGAAAGAGAACGCGACGACGAGCAGCACGAGGCGGCGGTCGTCGGGCAGGTGGTCGAGCATCCACTGCCGGAACTGGTCGAAGCGGCCCGACTTCACCGCGATGTTGTACAGCAGCAAGGCGTTGAACACGATCCACATCACCGGCACGACCGCGAGCGCCATGCCGGCGCCGACCGCGTTGAACGCGAGGCCGGCCGGCATGCCCCACGCGCCGATCGCGACCGCGAGGCCGGTGACGAGGCCGGCGAGCGACGCCTGCCATGCCGGCCGGCGCAGCACGCCGAGCGCGATCAGCGCGACCGCGATCGGAATCACCGCGACGAGGAACGACAGGAACAGCGAGTTGGCGACGGGCGTCAACGGCTGCGCGAACAGGATGCCGGGCGGCAGGGTTACGGTGGGATTCATCGTGTCTCGTGTCTCCGTGTCGACAGGAGTTAGCGCTTTAGCGCTTACTCCTGTCCCATGCTTCGCGGTCGACAGACGTTAGCGCTTTAGCGCTTACTCCTGTCCCATGCTTCGCGGTCGACAGGAGTTAGCGCTTTAGCGCTTGCTCCTGTCCCATGCTTCGCGGTCGACAGACGTTAGCGCTTTAGCGCTTGCTCCTGTCCCGTATCAAACGTGCGTTCCACGACGGCGAAGATCGCCCGACGCTTGCGCATGCAACCATGCCGCAGCGCCGACCGATCGGTCGCTTAAAAAAGGTTAGGAGGCGCATCGCGCTTGCACAAGGAGGGCAAGCCCGATGCGCGCGGCGTCGACACGCTGAATCCGCCGCACGCTGAACGCCGGCTGGCGCCGCACTGACACGCACGCCAGCGAGCCGCCGGCGCAATGTTGCTCAGGCGACAAAGGTGACTGACGGCACGCGGGGTGTTTCGTTTGGCGTCCGAAGCCTAGACTGGCTGCATCGATTCCGCCCGCGCCGACGAAGGCACGGCGCCGGACACCTCACGGAGCAAACACGATGAAGACCATGAAACTTGCGGCGTGCGCATTCCTGCTGATCGGCTCGACTGTCGCCGCCCAGGCCCAGGCCGCGTCGACGCTGACGCGCGCGCAAGTTCGCCAGGAACTCGCGGAACTGCAGGCCGCCGGCTACCGGCCGAGTCTCGCCAGCAGCCCGGACTTTCCGCAAAACATGCAGGCGGTCATGCAGCGCGCCGCGCAGGCGCGCGGCGACGCGGCCGGCTACGGCAGCAACGGCCATGCGAATGTGGAATCAGGAAAACCGGCACTGCCGCGCGTGGTCGATCGCGACACGTACGCGCATCACTGAAGCGGACGAAACCGGGCCGGGCGCGTGACTGCGCAATCCGCCTGCCCGCCGCGCAACGCGCAGCGGGCCGCGGCCGTCAAACGCTGAAGCGGTTCAGCGTATACGCACGATAGGCCGCGACGAACGCGTCGAACGATCCGGCCTCCTTCGTTTCCAGCTCGGCCTGCTCGGCCAGCGACTTCGCGGCGAGCGCCTGCTCGGCGCGCATCGTCTCCGCCGACGGCGGGTTCGCGCGGAAATGCGCGGCATGCGCCTCGCTGTGCGCGCACGCAAACGCGAGGAACGACTGCCCGTTCTCGCGCATCGTGCGCAGCACGCGCGCCGACGGCGTGCGCTCCGGATCGGCGAGCTTCTCGCGCTGCGCGGCAATCGCTCGCACATGCTCGTCGCCACCGCGGATCTCGTCGAGACGGCGCCCGACGGTTTCGATATCGGTCATCAGGTCGTCCGCCCAGGCCTGCAGCGCGACCGGCTGGCCGTCGCGCGTCAGCGTCAGCCCGGGCTTGCGCCCGTCCATCGTCACGCTGCCGAAGTTCGCGTTCGCTTCCTTGTACGCGTCGCAGTCGAGCGCGGGGCTCTCGTCGAGCGCGCACGCGAGCAGGAATGCGTCGATGAAGCGCGCGGTCTCCAGCGCGATGCCGGTCGGCTCGAACGGATCGATGTCGAGGCAGCGCACTTCGATGTACTGCACGCCGCGCGACGCGAGCGCATGCAGCGGCCGCTCGCCCGAATACGTGACGCGCTTCGGCCGGATCGTCGAGTAGAACTCGTTCTCGATCTGCAGCACGTTCGTGTTGATCTGGATCCACTCGCCGTCGCGATGCGTGCCGATCGCCTCGTACGGCGGATACGGCTCGCTCACGGCCTTCGACAGCGCGTCGAGATAGCCGGGCAGCGTGTTGTAGTCGACTTGCAGCGCGGCCTGCGCGGTCGTGTTCGAGTAACCGAGGTCGCTCATCCGCAAGCTCGTCGCATATGGCCGGTACAGCGTATCGGCGTCGAACGTGTCGAGCTTGTGCGGCTTGCCGCGCAGGAACTTCGTGTCGAGCGCGGGCGACGCGCCGAACAGGTACATCAACAGCCAGCTGCGGCGGCGGAAGTTGCGGATCTGCGCGAGATAGCGCTCCGACTGGTAGTCGACCAGCGTGGCCGTCGAGCCCTCTTCCGCATGCAGGCGCCGCCACACTTCCTCGTGCAGCGAGTAGTTGTAGTGGATGCCGGCGATGCACTGCATCGTGCGGCCGTAGCGATACGCGAGGCCGCGCCGGTACACCGTCTTCAGGCGGCCGATGTTCGACGTGCCGTAGTCGGCGATCGGGATTTGATCGTCGGCCGGCAGTTGGCCCGGCATCGACTCGTTCCACAGCATCTCGTCGCCGAGCGACGCATACACGTAGCGGTGCAGATCGTCGAGGCGTTCGAGCGTGATCGACGCGTCGGCTTCCGCCGGCGTGATCAGTTCGATCAGTGCTTCGGAATAGTCGGTCGTCAATGACGGGTGCGTGAGTGCCGAACCGAGCGCGCGCGGATGCGGCGTGAACGCGATCATCCCGTCGCGCGTCACGCGCAGGCTTTCCTTTTCGATGCCGCGCAGGCCGTCGGGCAGATGCTGCCGCGTCGGGCCCGAGCTCAGCGCTTCGAGACGATTCAGCAGCAGTTCGGACTGGCGGTGAGTCATGGTGTTCGACATGGAGACGCAAGTGCGTGACGGCCGCGCGCAGGATGCCGCGCGGCCGGCTGGATTATTGGTCGCTTCGTTGGTAGCGGGCACTTTAACATCTCGCCGTCACGCGCGCTTGAGGTGACTCCGGGTGGTGCGCGCCCGCCGCGGCGGGCCGCCGAGCGGGCCGATGGAGACGATCGCCGCGCGCGCGGCGGACCGTCCGTCGGCACCGCCGGACGCGACGATCACGCGAAATTCGTCGGAAGTAACATGAACCGTGCACGCCACGGCGCCGCCAGGTGCAACCCGCGCAGCCGAACCCGCGATGCGTCGCCGTCACGCTCGAGCCGCCCGCACGCCGGGGGATGACGGCCGCCGGAACGGGGTGATCGCCGTCAAGCGTCGCAACCGTGAGCACCGCCGACCGATCGCTGCCGGCCCGGCGCCGTTTGCGGGTCGCAGCGCGGCCCTGCCCCGCGCACCCGCCGGCCGGCCGCGGCGACCGTCATCCGCCGCGCGCGCCGCGGGCCCGGTCGGCCACGTCGTTCCACAGATGCAGCGCCGCATACGCGCGCCACGGCCGCCAGCCTTCGGTGCGGCGCTTCTGGCTCGCGAGCCGGTCGAGCGACGGATCGCGCGCGGTGATCGACTGCATCAGCACGAGATCGGACGCCGGCCATGCGTCCGGGTCGCGCCACGCACGCATCGCGATGTATTCGACGGTCCACGGGCCGATGCCGGGCAGGTCGAGCCAGGCGCTACGCAGCGTCGCGAGATCGGCCTGGGCGGGATCGAGCGGCACGTGGCCGGCCGCCACCGCGCGCGCCACGCCCGTCAGCGCCGCGGCCCGCTTGCCGGGCATTCCGATCTTCTCCAGATCGCAGGCGGCGAGCGCGTCCGGCGTCGGGAAACGCCAGGCGGGCACGCCGTCCGGCGCCGCCATGCCGTCGTCGTGCGCGACGCGCTCGCCGGCTCGCTGGACGAGCCGGCCGACGATCGTCGTCGCCGCCTTCACGCTCACCTGCTGACCGACGATCGCGCGCACCGCGAGCTCGAATCCCGACCAGGCGCCCGGCACGCGCAGCCCCGGGGCTGCATCGACGAGCGGCGCGAACCACGGATCGCGCGCAAGCCCGCTCCCGATCGCGGCCGGGTCGGCGCCGAGGTCGAACATCGACGCGACGCGGCGCGCGAATGCATCGTCGACATGCCGCGCGGCCGCCCCGTCGACCGTCGCGATCAGGCAATGCCGGCGCGGATGCTTCGTGACGGTCAGCCGGCCCGCTTCGCCGTGCAGGTCGACGATGCGGCGATACACGCCGTCGACGACCTGTTCGACGCCCGGAATCGCCCGTCCGCTGAAGAAGCGCAGCACGCGCGCCCAGTCGTACGGCGCCTTGAAGCGCAGTTCCATCTGCGCGGACGGCGGCACCTGGCCGCCATCCGCGATCGACGTAATCGTGGTTTTTTCGATGCTCAAACTGCGTTGCCCTCCGCAACGGCTTCGGTTTCATCGTCGTGCGCATGCCGCGCCTCGGACGCGAGCAGCGTTGCCTTGCGGCGTACGCCCCAGCGATATCCGGCGAGCGCGCCGCCCTTCTGAACGACACGGTGGCACGGAATCGCGAGCGCGACCGGGTTCGACGCGCAGGCCGATGCGACGGCCCGCACCGCACGCGGCGCGCCCAGTGCCTCGGCGATCTCCGAGTAGCTGCGCGTTTCGCCGTACGGGATGTGCGTCAGCGCTTCCCAGACGCGCTGCTGGAACGCGGTCGGCGCGATGTCGAGCGGCAGGTCGAACGCGTGCCGCGTGCCGTCGAGGTAGGCGCGGATCTGCGCGACGAACGGCGCGAGCCGCGACGGCGATTCGACCAGTTCCGCACGCGCGAACGCATCCGTCAGTTCGCCGACGAGCGACGCCGGCTCGTCGCCGAACGCGATCCGGCAGATGCCCTGTTCGGTCGCGGCGACGAGCACCGTGCCGAGCGGCGTCGACGCGGTCGCGTAGTCGATCCGCAGGCCGGCGCCCTGGCGACGGAAAGCGGACGGCGCCATGCCCAGTTCGCGCGGCACCGATGCGTAGAGCCGCGACGGCGAGTTGAAACCCGCGTCGACGGCCGCCTGCGTAACCGGCTGCCCGCTTTGCAGCGCCTCGCGCAAGGCGGCGCCGCGCTGCGCGGCCTGGTACTGCCGCGGCGATACACCGACTACGCGCTTGAACAGCCGCTGCAGGTGGAACGGGCTTACGTGCACGGCGTCGCTCAGTTGCTGCAGCGTGAGCCGCTCCGCATGCGCGTCGAGCACCGCGCAGGCACGATTGACGATCTCGAGCTCGCGCGGCAGCCCTTCCGGCTGGCAGCGCTTGCACGGACGAAAACCGGCCGCGCGCGCGTCGGCCGGACTGGCAAAGAAGGACACATGCTCGCGCCGCGGCAGCCGCGACGCGCAGCTCGGGCGGCAAAACACACCGGTCGTGCGCACGGCGTAGAAGAACGCGCCGTCCGCATGCGGATCGCGGGCGGTCACGGCGCCCCAGCGGGCATCGTCGGTCGGATAGGCGGTTTTCATCTGAACCTCGCACTCTCTAGTGTAGATGGTGCCTACTCTAGACATCGGCATGGGCCGTCGCGCCCTGAATCTTGCTCTGTGATTCGCACCGGCGAAACCGGGGGCACATCGCAGTCGATCAATCGGACGAAACACCGCGCAAAGCGCTGCTCCGGCACCTCTTTCGTCATCGTCGCGTCACCATTTTGCTGCAGTGCGGCTGCGACCAATCGCCATCCTGACCATTTTTTACACTCGGAATATTGCAACGCACCATCGCCGTGTGTATAGTTGGAACTGTCTCCTCCATGTCTCCTCCTGATATGGATTAAGCCCGTTCCGCTCTGCGTGAACGGGCTTTTTTTCGTCCGTCGATCGTGCAGCATTGCGGCATCCGTCGCCGGCGCGGTCTACACTCGGTGCACGCCATCCGAAGGAGTGCCCCGCTCATGAAACCGACCATCCGCGCGATCGATCACGTCGTGCTGCGCGTGACCGACATGGCTGCGATGACGCGCTTTTACTGCGATGCCGTCGGCTGCCACGTGGAGAAGGAACAGCCCGACCTGGGCCTCGTGCAGTTGCGTGCCGGCGACGCGCTGATCGACCTGCTGACGGTCGGCGGCCCGATCGATCGTCCCGACAGCGGCCCGCCCGGCACCGGCCGCAACCTCGACCATCTGTGCCTGCGCGTCGAGCCGTTCGACCCCGACGCGCTGATCGAGCATTTCGCCGCGCATGGCGCGCGCCCCGGCGCCCCCGCCGATCGCTACGGCGCCGGCGGCTACGGGCCGTCGATCTATCTGTTCGATCCCGAAGGGAACATGCTGGAATTCAAGGGGCCGCCCGCCGCGTTCGGCTGAGCGGCGCGCCGGCCGTCACGCGTCGGCGAACGGCTTCAGCACCGTCCATTCGACCGCGACCGGATCGTGGTCGGCGCTCGAGATCCAGGCGGCGCCGTCCTGCACCGTGCACTGCAGGCGCATCGTGCGCTCGGCGAGACGCCCGAGCGCGGCCGCGACGCCGTCGGCCAGCGACAGCACCTGCACGTTGCGCAGCCGCTCCACCTTGCTGCGCACGCCCTGCCACCAGATATCCGAGGTCTTGCCGCCGTACGCAATCACCGTGACCTGCCCGGCGCGGCCGGCCGCCTTCGAGATGCGCCGTTCGTCGGGCTGGCCGGCCTCGATCCATACGTCGATCGCACCCGTCAGGTCCTTCTGCCACAGATCGGGCTCGTCGACGTCCGACAGCCCCTTGCAGAATTCGAGACGCTCGTGCGCGAACAGCGCGAACGCGACGATGCGCACCATCATCCGGTCGTCGGTTTCAGACGGGTGACGGGCGACCGTCAGCGCGTGATCGGCGTAGTAGTGCCGATCCATGTCGGCGATTTGCAGCTCGGCTTTGTAGATCGTGGATTTCAGCGCCATGCGGATACGGCCCGGGCGGGCATTCGGTTCGGTCGGGCCGTGATGATACCGAATGCGCGCCGCCCGGCGCGTGACGGGCGCGCCACAGCACGACGGCCCGGCATCGGCCGGGCCGCGTTCAGGTCGCGCCGCCGGTGGTTCCGGCAGGCACGCGGGGGCGAGAGGTGCGCGTGCGGGTTACTGCTTGACGAAGCGCGAATCGGTCCAGAGGCCCTGCTGGTCGCTGTTGTCGGCGCTGACGAACTGGACGTCGCCCTGATCGACCGACACCACGCGGAAGCGCTGGCCTTCCGGCACCGACAGGCAACGGTAGTCGTCGAAGTACTGCTGCTTCGCCTGCGACTTGCCGTCACGTTCGTGACTCAGTACGGAGTCCAGATTGTCTTTCGACAGACAGCCCCACGCATTCTTCGTCAGCTGGATTTCCTGCTTCGGCTGGACAGCCGCATCGCCGCCCGCCTGGGCGATCGACACCACGGAAAATGCGCCGACGAGGGCAAAAAGGACACCGGTACGCTTCATCATGTTCTGTCTCCAGGCTTGCGGGCACCAGGCTCGGTTAGCTATGTGTTTAAAGGTGATCGTGAACCCGCGTTTTTCACTTTAGAAGACCGGCAAGCGATATCAAGCACATTTGTTGTGCGATCGCAATAGCGGCGAATTGTCGCACCCTGCGCGCGCCCGGTTTTTCACTTGCGGCGGCGTCTGCCGTCCGGCGGATTCGCCCGCGCCGCCGGAAGCAGAGCCTCGTCAGGCAAGCCTTTCGGAGAAACTGCAGTCCGCCGGCTGAACGGTTTGGATAATTCATTTCAATATCGGGACGATTTTGATGCATTGCACATAAAGTCATCCGAAACGATCTGAATTTACCGCAGTGCGGGACCGGATTTACCTGATACAAGAAAAATGCCAGGTATAAGCGCACTCGTATTTACCCGTATTTTTCCGGGCAGGCTTGGCGCCCGCTGCAGCGGAACCGCAGCGGGCGTTCGCCAGTGTTTTTACCCCACCTTATTTAGATCGCTTGCGGGCGCTCGAAATAATCGCGCTGGAAAATGCACATGCGATAAGCGTTGTGATATGCGCCGTTTCCGAAAAATTCTTCCTTCAATTCCGCCTCGTGCTGGAATCCGCATTTCTCGTACACGTGGATGGCCGCCGCATTCGACGTGTCGACGATCAGGTACAGCTTGCGCATGTTCAGCACCTTGAACGCATATTCGATCGCGAGGCGCGTCGCCTGCCCCGCATAGCCGCGCCCCTGGCATTGGGGCGCGATGATGATCTGGAATTCGCCGCGGCGGTGAATGTAGTCGAGCTCGATCAGCTCGACGAGGCCGACCAGTTCGTCCTGCGCATCGACCGCGACGAAGCGGCGCTCGCGCTGGTCGTGCACGTGACGGTCATACAGTTGCGACAGCTCGGAGAAGGTTTCGTACGGCTCCTCGAACCAGTAGCGCATGATCTTCGCGTCGTTGTTCAGCTCGTGAACGAAGCGCAGGTCCTGGCGCTCCAGCGGCCGCAGTGCAAGCGTGTGCTTGTCGTTCTGGAGTTGCATGTTCGTGTCCTTTTTGATGCCCGCGCGCGCATGAAACACCCGTGCGGCGGCGCCGCGAACGGGGCGCGTTCCGCGCTGTAAGAAGTTGACCGCGGGCGAAGGTCAGAGCCTAGAATGGACACAAGGGTTCCTGCCACCGCAAGGAGGCTATCGTGATCGAGCAAGTCATACTCGGCATCTTCCTCGTGCTGCCACTCATGATCGTGGCTGCGCTGTTCTCCGACGAACTGTGGCAGGAACATCGGCGCCAGCATCCGCGCGACGAAAATGCACCGCATATCGACTGGAAACATCCGTGGCGCCGGGTGCGGCGCGGACACTGAGCCGATCGCCATCCCCGCAGCGCACCCGCGCGGGCGGGGCGCTGCACACGGTGCAAACGGTGCAACCGCTTTCCGCCACGAACCGCCTCGAACCGAATCCCGCCCAACCAGCGAGCCGCCGCCGTGAACGACAAACCCGCTCTCCCTCCGCACGATATCCCCGGCGAAGCGATCGACCTGCAGATTGCCGACGTGCTGGCGGCCGTCCGCTACCCGGCCAACAAGGATGCGATCGTCGACGCCGCACGCGACGCCGGCGCCAGTAACGAAGTGCTGTCGATGCTCGACGGCCTGCCCGAACAGGACTACGCGGACGTCGATGCCGTCACGCGCTGGGTCGCCGGCAACTTCGGCCCCGGCCTCGGTATTTGAGCGCACGCCAATAACGCGATAGGATCGGGCCGCACCGGTTGCGCTGCGGCCGGATGCTTGCTGCCCGGCGCCAAGACCGGGCGTGACCGCACGAGTGCCCGGGGGAATCCATGGAAGGTATCCTGATCCAGCATACGACGCGTCGTCAGCTTTGGTTCGGCGCGCTCACGGCACTCGTTATCGTGCTCGCGCTGGCGATCGCCGTGCCGCACGCAAACGTCACGCTGCCGGCCGTCGAGCCGTTCATGCCGATGTGCGCGCTGACCGTGTTCACCACCGCGAGCATCGCCGCCTTCTTCCTCGGCGCGCAGTTCACCGTCACGCGCCAGCCCGTGCTCGGTGCGCTCGGCGGCGCCTATGCGTTCACCGCACTCGCCGTCGCGCTGCAGCTGCTCACCTTCCCCGGCGTGTTCGCGCCGCAAGGCTTGCTCGGCGCGCGTCCGCAAAGCGCCGCGTGGATGTGGGTCTTCTGGCATGCCGGCTTTCCGTGCTTCGTGATGGCCGCGCTGCTCGCGCGCGAGCGGCTCACGCATGCGCCGGTCGGCGCGGCGCAGACGCGCATATGGACCTTCGCGCTGGTCGGCGGCCCGGCCGTCGCGGCCGCGCTGCTGTGCGTGCTCGCACTCAACGTCGCCCTGCCGCCCGCGTTCCATCCGCCAGGCGATGCAGCCGCGCTGCCCGTCGACGGGATCGCGCTGGTCGTGTGGCTGCTCAATGCGCTCGCGCTCGTCGCCGTGCTGGCTTCCGGCCGACTGCGCACGACGCTCGACCTGTGGCTCGCGATCGCGGTGCTCGCCTGCCTCACCGATACGACGCTGAACCTGCTGACCACGAGCCGCTTCACGGTCGGCTGGTATCTCGCACGCGTGTTCAGCATGTTCACGCCGGGCGTGCTGGTGTGCGTGCTCGCCTGGGAAGTGACGAAGCTGTATCAGCAGCTGTTCGAGGCGCATGCGACGCTGGTTCGTTCGTCCGCGCGCGACGGGCTGACCGGCGCGTTCAATCGCAGCCACTTCAACGATCACTTCCACACGCTGTTCCTGCAGGCGCGGCGGCAAGGCGAGCCGTTGTCGCTGCTGATGGTCGACGTCGATCACTTCAAGGCGTACAACGACGCGTTCGGTCACGTGAAGGGCGATGCGTGCCTGATCGCGGTCGCGAATGCGCTGGCCGGCGCGGTGCGGCGGCCGGCCGATATCGTCGCGCGCTACGGCGGCGAGGAGTTTGCCATCGTGCTGCCGAACACCGGCGCGCGCGGGGCACGGGTCGTTGCCGAGGAAGCGCGCGAAGCGGTGCTGCGGATCGATCTCGCGATGCCCGGGTCGCCGGCCGGGCGCGTGAGCGTCAGCGTCGGTTGCGCGACCGTGTCGGCCGACGACCTGTCGACGCCCGATGCGTTGATCGAAGCCGCCGATGCCGCGCTGTATCGTGCGAAGGATGCGGGGCGAAACCGCGTCGTGGCGGCGTGAAAACGTCTGCAGATTCGGGATTTGTTACGGTCATTGTGACCGGAATAATCCGCCGTTACGGATTGCGGCACCGGGAAACGATCGCTTACAGCCGGTGTTGAAAGCGCTCGCTATGCTGGGTTCATGTCGAATGCGAGCAGGTGAGCGTGATGAAGAAAACCCTTTTGCTGATTGCCGGTGTCGCCGTGCTGTTGAGCGGCTGCATCGTGGTGCCGGATGGCGGCGGGTATGGGTATTACGGTGATGGCGGGTATTACCATCATCATCGGCATTGGGATTGATGCATTCCACCCCGGCTGTCGCGACGACGCAGTCCGGATCAGTCGATCCGGATCGCTGGGGACTGAAATTCGAAGCGCCGGTGTTCCGTTGAAATGCCCGCTTACTTGCCAATACAAAACCTGCTGAAAATCACGCCCAGCAGATCATCCGAAGTGAACTCCCCGGTAATCGCATTGAGTTGCTCCTGCGCGAGCCGCAGCTCCTCCGCAAACAGATCGAGCGATTGCGCGCGCTGCTCGGCGTGATCCGCCGCCTGCGCCAGATGCTCCTGCGCAGCCCGCAGCGCAATCAAGTGCCGCTCGCGCGCCAGATAGACGCCTTCGGCGCCCGCCTGCCACCCCGCGATCCGCAGCAGCTCCGCGCGCAGCATGTCGATGCCGTCGCCGCGCTTGGCCGACAGATGCACCTCGGTCAGGTCGCCTTCGGCCGCCGGATGCTCGACGCACGCCGGCACGCCGGTGAGGTCCGTCTTGTTCAACACCCGCACCACCGGCACACCATCCGGGAACCGGGCCGCGATCGTCTCGTCGTCCGCCGTCATCCCCGTGCGCGAATCGAGCAGATGCAGCACGACGTCCGCGCGCTCGATCTCGCTCCACGTGCGCGCAATCCCGATCCGCTCGACTTCGTCCTCCGTCTCGCGCAGCCCGGCCGTATCGATGATGTGCAGCGGAATCCCTTCGACCTGGATCGTCTGCGCGACCTTGTCGCGCGTCGTGCCCGCGATCGGCGTAACGATCGCCAGCTCCGCGCCGGCGAGCGCATTCAGCAGCGACGACTTGCCGACGTTCGGCTGCCCCGCGAGCACGACCGACAACCCTTCGCGCAGCAGCGCGCCCTGCCGCGCGTCACCGAGCACGTGCGCCAGTTGCTCGCGGATCCTCGCGAGCTTGCCGCGCGCATCGGCCGCTTCCAGGAAGTCGATTTCCTCTTCCGGGAAATCGAGCGTCGCCTCGACCAGCATCCGCAGCGTGATCACATCCTCGACGAGCGCGTGGATCTGCCGCGAGAACGCGCCGTCGAGCGAGCGCCCGGCCGAGCGCGCCGCCGCTTCGGTACTCGCCTCGATCAGGTCGGCGACGGCCTCGGCCTGTGCGAGATCGAGCTTGTCGTTCAGGAACGCGCGCCGCGTGAATTCGCCCGGTTCCGCGAGCCGCAGCCCGAAGCCGCGCCCCGCATCGAGGCAACGCTGCAACAGCAGCTGCATTACGATCGGCCCGCCGTGCCCCTGCAACTCGAGCACGTGCTCGCCGGTGTACGAATGCGGCGCGGGGAAATACAGCGCGATTCCGCGGTCGAGCGGCGCGCCGTGCTCGTCGAGGAACGGCACGTAGCTCGCATGGCGCGGCGCGAGCCGCTGCCCGCACAACGCGTCGATCAGCGGCAGCGCGGCCGCCTCGCCGCCGCGCCCGAACGACACGCGGACGACGCCGATGCCCCCCCGGCCGGCAGCAGTGGCAATGGCGACGATCGGATCGGAATCGGTAGCGAGCATGGGAATCGGATGAATCGGGTGAACAGAGCGTCAATGGTGCGCCCGCACAACAGTTCGGGCATCGGGACGCCGGCATTGTAGCCTGCCGGCCCGCACGCCACCGGACACCCGATCGGCGTCGAACTTACCCGAATTTATCCCGACGGGGATAAGTCGAGTATCAATGCCGGACAATCACGTCCTGTCCATTTCGGACGAGTATGCCTTTCCGAACGGTCCGACACTGCGGCCCCCAATTCCGCCGCACGGTCCACGGCAGGTTGGGATTCGTCCGAACAGGCTATGTTTAGCTTATATGGTTGTCTGAGACGTGTCGGTGGAATTGCACAATCACCCCCATGCCGACACCCGAAGAAAAAGCAGCGTTCTCGGAACGCCTGAAATTCGCCTTGCGGCGCAGCCCGGACAAGGTCACCGGCGCGACGGAACTCGCGAACCGGTTCAATCTGCGTCACCGCGGTGCGCAGCCGGTTTCGCCGCAAACCGCGCACAAATGGCTGACGGGCCGCACGATTCCGACGCCGGACAAACTCGAAACGCTCGCCGACTGGTTGCGCGTCGAACTGCATTGGCTGCATTACGGGCCGTCGCCGAGCGTGACCGAACACACGACGCCGCAACCGCTGCCGCGCGACGAGCGTTATCCGCCGACGCCCGAGACGATCGAACTCGCGTCGAAGATCGAGGCGCTGCCGCCGCATCAGCGTTACCTCGTTCAGGAACTGATCGAGCAGTTCTACGGCGGCGACACGAAAATCGAAGCGAAGAAGGCCTGAACGGCAGCGGTCCACGTCCCCGCGCCGCCCCCGCCAGAAACAAAAAAGCCGCATGGATGAAACCATGCGGCTTTTTTGCGTGCATCGCGGGCGGCTGGCCGCCCGCGTGTGTCACGGGCGTCAGGCCTTCTTGCCGCCGCCGAGCTTGCGCGTGATGTAGTACTGCTGCGCGATCGACAGCACGTTGTTCACGACGTAGTACAGCACCAGGCCGGCCGGGAAGAAGAAGAACATCACCGAGAACGCGATCGGCATGAACTTCATCATCTTCGCCTGGACCGGGTCCGGCGGCGTCGGGTTCAGGCTCGTCTGCACGAACATCGAGACGGCCATCAGCACCGGCAGGATGAAGAACGGATCGCGCTGCGACAGGTCGTGAATCCACAGAATCCACGGCGCGCCGCGCATTTCGACCGACGCGAGCAGCACCCAGTACAGCGAGATGAACACCGGGATCTGGATCACGACCGGCAGGCAGCCGCCGAACGGATTGACCTTCTCGGTCTTGTACAGCTCCATCAGCGCGGCGTTCATCTTCTGCGGATCGCTCTTGAAGCGTTCGCGCAGCGCCTGCATGCGCGGCGTGATTTCCTTCATGCGCGCCATCGACTTGTAGCTGGCCGCCGACAGCGGGAAGAACACGGCCTTGATCAGCACCGTCAGCAGCACGATCGCCCAGCCCCAGTTACCGACGAAGCCGTGGATCTTCTCGAGCAGCCAGAACAGCGGCTTCGCGATGATCGTCACCCAGCCGTAGTCCTTCACGAGTTCCAGGCCCGGTGCGACGCCTTCAAGCATGCGCTCTTCTTCCGGACCGGCGAACAGGCGCGCCTGCACGTCGGCCGACTGGCCCGGCGCAATGGCTGCGACCGGTTGCTTCACGCCGACGCGATACAGCGTCGGATCGATCTTTTCAGCGTAGATGTCGCGCTTCACGCCCTGCTGCGGAATCCAGGCCGACGCGAAGTAGTGCTGCACCATCGCGACCCAGCCGTTGTCGGCGGAGTTCACGAAGTCGGCCTTGTTCTTGTCGAGGTCGCTGAAGTTGATCTTCTGGAAGTGCTTCGCGTCCGTATAGACCGCCGGCCCGAGGAACGTATGCGAGAACATCGGCGTTTCGACGGCCGTGTTGTCGCGCACCAGTTCCATGTAGACCGTCGGCGTGACCGGTGCCGTGCCGACGTTGTCGATCTTGGTGTCGACGCCGATCACGTAGCTGCCGCGCGTGAACGTGTAGGTCTTCACGACCTTCACGCCGCCCTTCACCGGCGATTCGAACGACAGCTTCAGCGTGTTCTGGTCACCCGTCAGCGACGTCGGGCCCGCGTTGACCTGCGTATAGACGTCGTTGTGGTTCGGGAAGTCGCCGCCGAGCAGGCCCGAGCGCGCGAGATACGTGTGGCCGGCCGTATGGTCGAACAGCGTGATGTACAGGTCGGGCTGCTTGCCGTCGCCCTGCTTCTTCAGCGTCAGCTTCGCGAGCGTGCCGCCGCGCGTGTCGATTTCGCCGTCATACACGTCGGTCGAGAACTTCACGAGCTGCGCCTGCGCGGCCGGTGCCGTCGTCGACGGTGCGGTGCCTGCTGCTGCCGCGGGTGCGTCACCTGCGGTCGTCGTCGCGCCCGTGCCCGATGCACCGCCCGCAGCCGCGGGGGCCGGTTGCGTGGCGCTCGGGAAGAACATCGACGGGCGTCCATGGTCGCGCTGCCAGTTGTCGTACAGCATGACAGCTGACATGAAGAAGATCACCCATAGGACGGTGCGTTTGATATCCATGCGTTGTCTCAGAGTCGATGGGACCGCGCGTCGGCTTCGCCGCGAGCGCGAGTGTCGGAGTTGGGCGGCGGGACGAGGTCGATGCCGCCCGCGGAAAACGGATGGCATCGGCACACGCGCCTGACGGCGAGATACGTGCCGCGCGCGGCGCCATGATACTGGATTGCCTCGCGCGCGTAATCAGAACAGGAAGGATAAAAACGGCAACGGTTGCCGAGCATCGGGCTCACGGCAACCTTGTAGAAGCGCAGCAAGGCGATCAATACCGTTTTCATACCTTGGGCGGCGCCGTTCGACGCCGCGTCAAAACCAGCCGGGCAGGCGCGAACGCCGCACCACGGATGGATGCGTCACTCGGACGCGGGCTTCGACGCCCGGCGGGCGATTTCCCGGACTGCCCTGTCGAGCAGTTCGCGGATCTCGGCCGCGCACATCGCCGCGAGCGGGGCGGAAGCCGCGCTCGGCAGCGCTTTCTTGTCGAAGCGCGTGTGCTGCCGCAGCAGCAGGTCGTAACCGGCGAATTCGGCCCGGCGCAGGCGAAACGCGTCGCGCGCCAGCCGCTTCACGAGGTTACGCGTTACTGCACGCGGCGCATACTTCTTGCCGACGACGAGCCCCAGACGCGCGGGCTGACCGGTCGGCTTGCCGTAGATCACGAAGTGCGCGGAGCGCCGCCAGGGGCGCAAACGAAAAACGGATGAAAATTCATCCGTTTTCAGAAGTCGCGCAGCTTTCGGGAAGGCGGCTTTCGTCTGCGACGGATTCGCACCCGGCTCGACGGCACCTTCCGCAGGACTGCGGACGGCGGACACAGCGCGCAACCTGCCTTAGATGGCGAGGCGCTTGCGGCCCTTCGCGCGGCGAGCGTTGATGACCTTGCGGCCACCTGCCGTCTTCATGCGGACACGGAAGCCATGGGTGCGCTTGCGGCGCGTCACGGACGGTTGGTAAGTACGTTTCATGATGTTCTCACTTGTTCGAGAATGTCGAAATTCAGGGGACCGCGTGCCCTTAACCGGAGGCATTCGGGCGAACGCAATCGCCGGGAATACAGGATTGGTTTTCGCGGAACCCGCTATTTAAACCGTTTTTCCGTTGACGGTCAATACTTTAGGAGTCGATCGCCTGTGCACGGCCCGGGCGATCCGGCCCCGCGCCCCACAACGCCAGCCTGTGGATAAGTCCCGCTGTGGCGGCGTTTGGCGGTAGAATCTCGCCTTATCTCCAAGAATCCCGCACGCCGCCTCGGCCCGCGCCTGCCCCTCCAGCACTGTGACGCAGGCGTCCGAGGCACGCTCGCACGACCGCTTCGGGCCTTGTTGCACGACCGCGACAAGGGCGCCGGCGAGCCGCGCTGTGCACGCAAAAAACGACAGTTACTTGATGAACGATTTCTGGCAACACTGTTCCGCACTGCTGGAGCGCGAGCTGACGCCCCAGCAGTACGTGACGTGGATCAAACCCTTGGCCCCGGTGGCCTTCGATGCGTCGGCGAACACGCTGTCCATCGCCGCGCCGAACCGTTTCAAGCTGGACTGGGTCAAGAGCCAGTTTTCGGGACGGATCTCCGATCTGGCCCGGGATTTCTGGAACGCGCCGATCGAAGTCCAGTTCGTCCTCGATCCCAAGGCCGGCATGCGCAGTGCAGCGCCCGCGACCGGCGCCGCACCGGCAGCCCCGCGCGCGCCGCTGGCGCCGAGCGGCCCGGCCGCGACGGTTGCCGCGATCGCCGCCAACCTCGCCGCGAATGCCGCAGCTGCACCCACCGCGCCGGCCGACGTGCCGATGACGCCGTCAGCCGCCGCCGCGCACCACCTGAACGCCGACGACGCCGACATCGACCTGCCGAGCCTGCCCGCGCACGAAGCGGCCGCCGGCCGCCGCACGTGGCGTCCGGGCCCGGGCGCCGCACCCGCGAACGGCGGTGAAGCCGATTCGATGTACGAACGCTCGAAGCTGAACCCCGTGCTCACGTTCGACAACTTCGTGACCGGTAAGGCGAACCAGCTCGCGCGCGCCGCCGCGATCCAGGTCGCGGACAACCCGGGCATCTCGTACAACCCGCTGTTCCTGTACGGCGGCGTCGGCCTCGGCAAGACCCACCTGATCCACGCGATCGGCAACCAGCTGCTGCTCGACAAGGCCGGCGCGCGGATCCGCTACATCCATGCGGAACAGTACGTGTCGGACGTGGTGAAGGCGTACCAGCGCAAGGCGTTCGACGACTTCAAGCGCTACTACCACTCGCTCGACCTGCTGCTGATCGACGATATCCAGTTCTTCTCCGGCAAGTCGCGCACGCAAGAGGAATTCTTCTACGCGTTCGAGGCGCTGGTCGCGAACAAGGCGCAGGTGATCATCACCAGCGACACGTATCCGAAGGAAATCTCGGGCATCGACGATCGCCTGATCTCGCGCTTCGACTCCGGCCTCACCGTCGCGATCGAGCCGCCCGAACTGGAAATGCGCGTCGCGATCCTGATGCGCAAGGCGCAGTCGGAAGGCGTGAATCTCTCGGAAGACGTCGCGTTCTTCGTCGCGAAGCACCTGCGCTCGAACGTGCGCGAACTCGAAGGCGCGCTGCGCAAGATCCTCGCGTATTCGAAGTTCCACGGCCGCGAGATCTCGATCGAGCTGACCAAGGAAGCGCTGAAGGATCTGCTGACCGTGCAGAACCGGCAGATTTCGGTCGAGAACATCCAGAAGACCGTCGCCGACTTCTACAACATCAAGGTCGCCGACATGTATTCGAAGAAGCGCCCCGCGAACATCGCGCGGCCGCGGCAGATCGCGATGTATCTCGCGAAGGAACTCACGCAGAAGAGCCTGCCGGAAATCGGCGAGCTGTTCGGCGGGCGCGATCACACCACCGTGCTGCACGCGGTGCGCAAGATCGCCGACGAGCGCAGCAAGGACGCGCAGCTCAACCACGAGCTGCACGTGCTGGAACAGACGCTGAAGGGCTGAGCGCGCGGCGCGCTTGATAATTCGGCATCCGCCCCAAATTAAGGGGGGCGGTTCGGTTTTGAGGCACAATACTGGTTTGACCGCCCCGGTGGTGGCGGGCCAAGAGCCCGGCCGGCGGGGCGCTGCGAGGCTGCTGCGCTGCAGGCCGTTACTCAACGAAGGAACTCTATGCAACTGGTCAAGACCGAACGAGACACCCTCCTCAGGCCGCTGCAAACGGTCAGCGGCATCGTCGAACGCCGCCATACGTTGCCGATCCTCGCCAACCTGCTGATCACCAAGAACGGCCCGGACGTTTCGTTCCTGTCGACCGACCTGGAGCTGCAGATCACCACGCGCGCCGATTTCGGCGTCGGCGGCGACCAGGTCGCGACCACCGTCGCGGCGCGCAAGCTGCTCGACATCCTGCGCGCGATGCCTGACGGCCAGGTCACGCTGTCGCTCGCCGACAAGCGCCTCACCGTTCAATCGGGCAAGAGCCGTTTCGCACTGCAGACGCTGGCGGCCGACGAGTTCCCGACCGTCGCGCAGGCGAAGGATTTCGGCGCGACCCTGACCGTCCCGCAGAAGTCGTTCCGCCAGTTGCTCGGCATGGTCCACTTCGCGATGGCGCAGCAGGACATCCGCTACTACCTGAACGGCATGCTGCTCGTCGTCGACGGCGACCAGCTGATGGCCGTGGCCACCGACGGCCACCGCCTCGCGTTCTCGTCGATGAAGCTCGAAGGCGGCACGTTCGGCCGCCAGGAAGTCATCGTGCCGCGCAAGACGATTCTCGAGCTGCAGCGCCTGCTCGAAGACATCGACGACACCGTCACCATCGACATCGCGCAAACCCAGGCCAAGTTCACGTTCGGCCAGGTCGAGCTCGTGTCGAAACTCGTCGAGGGCAAGTTCCCCGACTTCCAGCGCGTGATCCCGAAGGCGCACAAGAACACGTTCGAGATCGGCCGTGAAGAACTGCAGCGTTCGCTGCAGCGCGCGGCCATCCTGACCTCGGACAAGTTCAAGGGCGTGCGCTGCATCATCGCGCCGGGCCAGCTGAAGATCATGTCGACCAACGCCGATCAGGAAGAGGCGCAGGAAGAACTGGAAATCGCCTACCAGGGCGATACCGTCGACATCGGCTTCAACGTCACGTATCTGCTCGACGTGCTCGCGAACCTGAAGGTCGACACCGTGCAGGTGAGCCTCGGCGACGCCAGCTCGAGCGCGCTGATTACCGTGCCCGAGAACGACGAGTTCAAGTATGTCGTGATGCCGATGCGCATCTGACGCGCACGACATCAAGACACACACCAGGGGGCGGCAAGCCCCTTTGGCGTTTTTATGGCGAACCGACAACCCGTCCTTTCGGTGCCTGACCGGCACCGGGGACGAGCCAGGAAACTGGAGCGGCCCGGCGATTTCTCTCGCTGAAACGCACCGCGCCGCCACTAGAGTGGCCTCGCAGAACCGGAAGATATCCATGAGTGAACAGCACAATACGCAACCCGATAACAGCAGCTACGGCGCCTCGTCGATCCAGATCCTCGAAGGTCTGGAAGCGGTGCGCAAGCGCCCCGGGATGTACATCGGCGACACGTCTGACGGCACCGGTCTGCACCACCTCGTGTTCGAGGTGCTCGACAACTCGATCGACGAAGCGTTGGCCGGGTACTGCAACGACATCCACGTGACGATTCACGCCGACAACTCGATTTCCGTGACCGACAACGGCCGCGGGATTCCGACCGACGTGAAGATGAACGACAAGCACGAGCCGAAGCGCAGTGCGGCTGAAATCGTGATGACCGAGCTGCACGCCGGCGGCAAGTTCGACCAGAACAGCTACAAGGTGTCGGGCGGCCTGCACGGCGTGGGCGTGTCGTGCGTGAACGCGCTGTCGAGCTGGCTGCGGCTGACCGTGCGTCGGAACGGCAAGAAGCATTTCATGGAGTTCCATCGCGGCGTCGCGCAGGAGCGCGTGCTCGAGACGGTCGATGGCGTGGAAGTTTCGCCGATGCTGATCACCGGCGACACCGAGAACCGCGGCACCGAAGTGCACTTCATGGCCGATCCGACCATTTTCGGCACGGTCGAGTATCACTACGACATCCTCGCGAAGCGGATGCGTGAACTCTCGTTCCTGAACAACGGCGTGCGGATTCGTCTCACGGACCTGCGCTCGGGCAAGGAAGACGATTTCGCGTTCGCCGGCGGTGTGAAGGGCTTCGTCGAGTTCATCAACAAGACGAAGACCAACCTGCACCCGACGGTGTTCTTCGCCAACGGCGAGAAGGACGGCGTGGGCGTCGAAGTCGCGATGCAGTGGAACGACAGCTACAACGAAAACGTGCTGTGCTTCACGAACAACATTCCGCAGCGCGACGGCGGCACGCACCTGACCGGCCTGCGGGCCGCGATGACGCGCGTCATCAACAAGTACATCACCGACAACGAAATCGCGAAGAAGGCGAAGGTCGAGACGACCGGCGACGACATGCGCGAAGGGCTGTCGTGCGTGCTGTCCGTGAAGGTGCCGGAGCCGAAGTTCAGCTCGCAGACGAAGGACAAGCTGGTTTCTTCCGAGGTTCGCGCGCCGGTTGAAGAGGTTGTGGCGAAGGCTCTGGAAGAATTCCTTTTGGAAACGCCGATCGACGCGAAGATCATCTGCGGGAAGATTGTTGAAGCTGCTCGGGCGCGTGATGCTGCGCGGAAGGCGCGCGAGATGACGCGCCGTAAGGGCGTGCTCGATGGCGTTGGCCTGCCGGGCAAGCTCGCGGACTGCCAGGAGAAAGACCCGGCGAAGTGCGAAATCTACATCGTCGAGGGTGACTCGGCAGGTGGTTCGGCGAAGCAAGGGCGTGATCGCAAGTTCCAGGCGATCCTGCCGCTGCGCGGCAAGGTGCTGAACGTCGAGAAGGCGCGCTACGACAAGCTGCTGTCGTCGGAACAGATCGTCACGCTCGTGACCGCGCTTGGGTGCGGGATCGGCAAGGAAGACTACAACCTCGACAAGCTGCGCTATCACCGCATCATCATCATGACCGACGCGGACGTCGACGGTGCGCACATCCGGACGCTGCTGCTCACGTTCCTCTATCGCCAGATGCCGGACATGATCGAGCGCGGGTACGTGTATATCGCGCAGCCGCCGCTTTACAAGATCAAGGCGGGCAAGGACGAGCGGTATCTGAAGGATGATGTGGAGCTGAACGCGCACATGCTGCGGTTGGCGCTGCAAGGCTCGGAGCTGGTGCCGGGTGAGAATGCTGCTGCGATTTCGGGTGATGCGCTTGGGGAGTTGGCAAGGTCGTATCTGCTGTCGCAGAGCGTGATCGAGCGGTTGAGCCGGTTGTATGACCCGGCCGCGCTGGAAGCGGTTATGGATGGGGTGGTGATCGATCTTTCCACTGAGGCTTCGACTGAGGCTTCGGCTAAAGCGCTGCACGCTGCGTTGCATGATGAAGCGCTGAAGAACGAAGTGCGTGTTGTGCCGTCGTATGACCCGGTTCGCGAACAGCGGTCGCTGCATGTCGAACGCACCCATCACGGCAACGTGCGAGTTTCGGTCATCGACCAGGAATTCCAGCACACGGCGGATTATCAGCAGCTCGTGACCACCGCGAATACGTTCAAGGGGCTCATCGGGGAAGGTGCAGTCATCAAGCGCGGTGAGCGCAGCATGGCCGTGGCGGACTTCAAGAGCGCGATGAAGTGGCTGCTGGCGGATGCTGAACGCAACGTCTCCAAACAACGCTATAAGGGGCTCGGCGAGATGAACCCCGAGCAGCTGTGGGAAACGACGATGGATCCGGCGGTGCGGCGTCTGCTGCGTGTTCAGATCGAGGACGCTATTGCGGCGGACGGGATCTTTACTACCCTCATGGGGGATGATGTCGAGCCGCGGCGGGCGTTTATCGAGTCGAATGCGTTGCGGGCGGGGAATATTGACGTCTAACGCACCTGTAGTGTCGAGTGACACATTAAGTGAAAAATGTGCCACAAATATTGAAAAATGGCGACTGAATAAGTGAAAATTCTCGAAGTAGGACACAAAAAGCTGTAAGCAAACTTTCTAATTGTGCCTGAACAAGTCGAACATGAGCTTACATGGCCGCGTCGACCGGCATTTTTATGTCAATGTGCGCAAGCTTGAATTCGTTCTACTCGTCGATAAATGCAAAGGGTTACAAGCGTTAGCTTGTAACCCTTTCTTTCTAGACTCCTGACATTCGGATTGCGAATGAGGCTCAACCTCTTCCACCATCAAAAATTGAAGGGATTGATTCGAAAAGATTTACCGGAGCCGTCTAAAATTCTTTCTAAATCAAAGGCTTGTCCATATAGCGCCGCCCCCACTTTTCGGCAGATTCCGGTATGCACCAGGATTTAGTATCTTGCAGAAAAATTGGGGTCAGAATTTTACAAATTTGGAGCAGCATGGAACGCTCAGAGATCATCGTCTCCTTGTTAGCCACCCTGCTTCTACCTGTTGCCAATCATTCGCGATTTTCTTCAAATCGACCGGACGCTCCACCGCGACTTTCTCTAGCCTCTCACGTGGCCTGTGTCAGCGCCGTGATGATCGCTGGAGGAATGAATTCCCCAACCAAGTTCTTGAAGGACTAGCACAAAGCGGGCGACGAGCTGCGTAACGTGAGCGCCTCGGCAGTGGTCGATCTGAAGTCTAAGAGGAAATAGCCGGGTGTTTAAAGTATCGTTTCCATCTCACCGTAAAATGGGGCGAGATGGTGCGCCGCTCCAGGTCAGCGTAGCGAGAGCCAGTCATCTGCCTATACTGGATTGTTGATAGAATCTCAAGTCTGAAGCGTGCATCAGGGTTCTCGGGCCAATGGCTTGCGGTCCCGTATAGGTTCGCGCAATCCATAAAGACGATAGCGCTCTCCATGTGAGCGTTACGTAGGCTGGCCAGCTTCTCGGCCGCCGGCATAGTCCATACGATGCCCATAAAACTGGCGTTTCAAGACGAGAAGCTCCGAACGGTGTGTGAGAGCCCGGTTTCGGCAAAGCGGAAATACGGGGAGGTTGCTGGGCGGGCGATTCATAGCCGGCTGGCGGACTTGCGCGCGGCGGACTCTCCGCTCAAGTATGTTGAATGGGGCTTCGGCAAATTCGACGAGACAGCGCATGATCGGATTGTCACCCCCATCGACGGCGGGTACCTTATGCTTGCAATGGCCAACAATCGTCCGCCTCCTGGCAAACCGGGAGCGTTGGACTGGGCGCAGGTGACGCGCGTGAAAATCTTATCTATCGAGCGTACCAATGAGAGCTGAAGCCGAATTCGCGCCCATGTGGGCGATTCCGCCAGGTCGGACCATCAGCGATTTGATGAAGTCGCGGGGTATCGCCTTGACGCACTTGGCGCAATCGATCGATATGTCTGAAGATGACTTCGATAGCCTCCTGCAGGGAAAGTGCGCTCTCACGGCACGCATCGCCGCTCGCCTCGAGGCTGAGCTCGGCGCGTCTGCCGACTTCTGGTTACGTCGCGAGGAGCAGTATCGAGAGCAACTGGCCGAGCTGACCGATGGCGTTGACCCAGACAACGACGAGTACCAAGCTTGGCTCAGGAGCCTTCCGCTCAAGCAGATGCAGGAGCTCGGCTGGCTCGAGCCGACCAGGGACAAGCGAGAGAAGCTGCGCCGTTGTCTTGCATTCTTCGACGTACCGAACTTGGATGCGTGGCATCGGACGTATTCCGATGTGAAAGGCGCGGCAGCTTTTCGTACAAGCGAGACATTCGCGGAGGATGCGGTAGCAACTGCGGCCTGGCTCCGACAGGGTGAGTTGGAGGCAGATAAGATTGAATGCAGGAAGTGGAACCCTGCTCTGTTTGCGGAGCAGTTGCCGAGAATCCGCGCGCTGACGAACATACCTCATCCTTCAGAATTTTTACCGAAGCTTCAGCATCTGTGTGCCGAAGCTGGCGTAGCGGTCGTTGTCGTGAAGGCCCCGAAAGGATGTCGCGCGAGCGGCGCCACCTTCTTTGGCGGGCCTGATAAGGCCGTGTTGCTTCTGTCTGTTCGCTATCTGAGCGATGACCAGTTTTGGTTTTCTTTCTTCCATGAAGCAGGGCACTTAGTCCTGCATTGGGATGCTGATTTGCTGATTCTCGAGACTTCGGACGGTCCGATGTCTCCTCAAGAGGACGAGGCAAATAAGTTTGCGACGGAGCAACTTATTCCACCCAACCTTCAGGCGCGCTTACCCGCGGCTTCGAAGTCGCTCAAGGGCATCATGAGGCTCGCTCGCGAAGCCGGGGTATCGTATGGCATCGTCGTTGGACAAATGCAGTTCCGTGGACTGGTCAGTCATCGAAACTACAATAGCCTAAAGAACCGATATAGGTGGAATCAGGACTAACCGCGGAACTGCACATACGCCGCAGGACTCTTTTGCCAGTTGCAGAGGGAGTCCTCAATCACCTGCATACCCACACCCAAAGTCTTTTCCAAGTCGACCGATAGCTCGTCGAGTTTCGGCTTCGAAAGGGCATTGTTGTCAACGGCTCCGTTGAATAGCAGGCGGGCCCCGCGAACAGGACCCGTCCCGTGCACCATGTACGCGGACGGCGGCTCGATGTTCACCAAACCAATTTTCCCGAGCATCGTTAGATAGTCAAACTTGGCGGTTCTGCCGAATCGTTGCACGGCGTCCATGCTTTTGTACAGATAGTCGAACAGGACCTTCGGGTCGTCTCCCACCTTTGCCTTGGCCGCGGCAATGAATTGATGGTGTGAGTTGTTCGACGCAATCCAAGCAACGTAGCTCGCCAGAACGACATCGAGCTGATCCAGGCTCTCGTATTTCCGGTGGTTGCCGAACGGGAAGTCTCGCCGCTGTTGCTTGATGGCGTCGATGTGCTGCCCCAGCCATACCGCGAAATTCGGGTTTTGGGTGAATCGCTGCCACGTCCAGACGAACCGGTCTTGGAACGCACCATAGACCATGCGGAGCAGCCCATAACCTTTCGTGGCGTGTTTGCCGCAGTGCACGAACAGAAAGACCAACCAGAACGCCTCGTCCACGTTGCCGTCGCGCATGTGCTGAATCGCGGCCCGCAGCGGGTCGAACATTTTGACCTCCTTCGGGTCGAGTCGCTTCGGCGAGATGGGGCGCTCTGCAATTGCTTTCACGAAGTTGATGCGGGCGACGCTATCGACCATTTGCGCAACCAAGGCATCGCGCTCGGCCGTAGACGGGATGCCGGGAAGCGCTTTGCCGTTGATGCGATAGCCCTTGAGCTTTTGGTCGAGCTCTTTCGCGAGTTCCGGGTTCGCGAGCAGTGGGTTCTTCTTCATGTGCAGCGGTCCTTGGTCTGGATATTTGTGCCTGCTTACCGCTGGTTCGAGTTGCTGCTCGCCGGCTGTTGGGCATCGAGCTCTGCGGTGTCGAACAGCAGTTGTTCTTCCGTTTGCGCAGCCACTGGAGCGCGGAGTTGGCGCTTCAGGATGTGGACGTCGTAGACGTTCGTGGTCATTTGCTCCTTAACGCCGTTGACCTTGTCCCGCTGCGCTTGACGCGCACCATCGCGAGAGTAGCGAAACACCTGCAGCAGTCGCACAAGGTCTGCCCAGTAGGAGTCGAGGCCACCCAACGTCGGCTGCTTTCCTTGCCTGATGGTGCGCTCTGCCCTCAGCAGTTTCGCGACCGCAGACCACGGGTCGCCGGTCGGCATCGATGGCATCGAAACGCTTTCTTGAAAGCCTTCGGCCAGGTAGTCGTGGACTGCTTGAGTGTTGTTGGCGTAAAGGTGGAGACTACCCACTGCGTGCTTGTACTGGCCTATCTCGACACCCAACGACCGGGCGATGAGCTCTTGCAACATGGTGAACGCGAAAATATCGTGCGGTAGCCCCATGAAGGCATCGTTCGAACGCATCATGACCATCGCGTGTAGCTGATGGTTGCGGATGGTGAATTGCAGAGTGCACGTACAGGGCAGGTCTTCGCGTCGGCTCACGAGGTTCGCGGCGAGGTCGTCGCCGTGGAAGAGCTGGATGACAGCCCGGCGCGATGGCTCACTTGCGCGGAGTGTCCGTATGACGTTCTGCACTTGATCGGTGCCGCTGGTTGGGCCGAACAGGCGTGGGCCATAGGCCCCGAAGACGGTCATCCCGTCGTCGGAATAATCCTTGTACCGACTTATATAGTATTCGATGAACTCCAGCTTATCGCTACCGGCGAGATACCAGAGGAATTCACCTAGGCAACTGAACAGAGTATTTTTCCGCTCGCTTTGGCTGAGCCGGGCTCGGGGATTTTTCAGAAGGAGCAGCGCGCCATTAATCTCGGTCGCCGGACCTTTAGTCGGGTTGATTTCGCCCGAGCCGCGCTTTCGCAGCAGGCGACCGTAGACCTTGCGGAGCAGGTCGTCGATTGTTTCTGCGGTCAGGTACATAGCAAGAACGGCACGCCAAGCGTGGTCTATCGCCGGCGGAACCGCGAAAGTTGAGACGACGCGAAACCCGAAGCTCAGTCAAACAGCCGAAGCTGAGATTCTGCTCTTGCGAGCGATTCTTGGAGTTCGAGTTTCAATTGGCGACCACGCAAAACGAGCGTACGTCGGTCGGCCTGCATTGCGCCCCGACTCAATGCTACGTCTCTAACTTCGAGAGTGACATCGTAATGCGGTAACGACGCTTGAGCCTGGAACCAGCCGCGTTTCAGTCCTAGGGACTTCGCGAACCCGTGAAGTTCATCAAGCGAATCGGCAACCAAATGGCACCACTGGCGGCCACGCCACGCTATCCGAGCGTTGTCTACATAGACCGCCAAGGTCTCTCCCTCGCAGAAAGTCTTTTACTTTTACCCTAATCCACGAGGATGATACTCGAAATCACAGCGGCGTTGTCTCTCCTGCCGTTCGCTTGTCGGTTCGGCGCACAATGTGTATTCGAACACGCCGATTCATTGCATCCCGGGCGCAAGCTTGGTGAGAGTCGCGTTTCAGGCAACCGGCGAATAGGACGCTTCAGCAATCAGCGTTCGATGACGGCCTCACGATGTGAGCCTCGGTGCGTGCGCCAGTAACCTACACATTTCAGACAAATCGACCCGGTCCATGCCCCCAGTCACGCAGGTTTCGGTCAGAGCAGACTGAGTGCTGCATAGGTGTTCGTGCCGATGCCAGTAGCATCGCCATCGCGTTGGCGGCGGAACTCTTAGAGCAGTCGGTTGTGGCAATGAGGTTTCCCCACGACGCCCGTGCTGCCGAATGCGGACGTCCGCCATGAAACGGAGGAGCACAGGTGAAACAGCCTCGGCGTCACCATTTCGTCCCGCGTTTTTATCTCGAAGGTTTTTGCGCCGAAGACGTCCAAGGGCTTGCTGTTTATGACCGCGTTCGGAATGCATACCGCGCTCAACGACCCGCGGAAGTTGCTCACCGGCGCGACTTCTATGCGTACGATGATGAACAGGGCAACCGAGTCTTTGACATCGAAGCGGCGCTCGGTGAGGTGGAGACGGCGGCCAGTCGCTCGATTCGACGTGTCGACAACCGTGATGAGCTCACTGACGATGATCGTATGGTTTTGGCAACTTACGTCGCATTTCAATACACGCGAACACCAGCGTACGCAGCGTGGCTGAGGGCCTTTCGGGCGCATTGGCCAGGAGAGGAAGACGTGAGGGCGCTACCAGAACCACCGGACCCGGCAGTTGGGCGAGTTGAGGCCATCGGCGCGATGTTGCGGCATGCGCCGAGATTTGCCGATGTTTTTCTTCGGTTGAACTGGACTATCTGGCGTCGCGAGTCGGAGCGCATTTCGTTTGTCACTAGCGATAGCCCAGTTTGCCGGGTTTGGCGGGACCAGCCGGAAGGGAACGTATATGCCAGCGCAGGCTTCCTCTCACCGGAGGTGATAACCATCTTTCCGTTGTCTCAAGCGTCAGCGTTGGCAATGTCGGGCATCGGCGACCAGATGGCACAGAGGCCATTTACTCGTGATCAGGTACGACGTGTGAACCTCGCGGTGGTAGACCAGGCACAGCACTATGTTTTTGGTAGAGATCTGACGCTTGTCGAGAATCTTGTCCGCAGGACGGGAATCAACCGACGTCAATGGCAGCCGCCATTGCGTGTCGGCTAGGCTGGTTTTCGGAGAATCGTCGAGCGCGGAATGAAACTTTCGCGGGAAGACTTAAGCAAAATGCGTCTTTATGACGTGACGTCCGACAATGCCTACCTACTGCTCCAGCGGCCGCAAGGTGCCTTACGTAGTGGTGTCCCGGTTATACCTATGCTCGTGGGACAGCCGGCAGCATTTGCCGTAACAGCCGCCGTCAGTTCTCGCTCCGGATTGTGTTGATTGGACCGTATCGGACTGCGCGATTTTCGACTCCCCTTCCCCGCTAAACCAACTCCATCGGGAACTGCTCACAGGAGGTACGAAAATAGTTGACAGGGTGATGCTATATAGCAAATATAGCAAATATGACAAAATATGCTCAAAACCTACCCTCAACGCTTCGCGCCATCCGTGCCAAGCTCAATCTCACTCAGGAACAACTCGCTGAGCAGCTTGGAGTGTCCTTTGCCACTGTGAATCGCTGGGAGGGCGGTGGAAGCAAGCCGCAGCGCGCAGCGACCGAAGCTATCTCAGCACTCGCGGCGGAAGCCGGCATCGAAGGGGAGCCCGTCGATGTTCAGGCTACAACGCCCGCCATGCCGCGCCATCCGCGGGGCCGCGCTGCTGCGCCGGTGCCGACCACCAAGCCTATGGAGCAAATGCTCTGGGATGCGGCCTGCTCCATCCGCGGCGAAAAGGACGCAGCCAAGTTCAAAGATTATCTGCTGCCGCTGCTGTTCCTCAAGCGTCTGTCCGACGTGTTCGACGACGAGATCGAGCGCCTAGCTGAGGAATACGGCGATCGCGCCACTGCGCTGGAAATCGCCGAGGCAGATCACTCGCTCCTGCGCTTCTACCTGCCGTCCGAGTCGCGTTGGGCCGTTATCAGCGGGCGTGAGTCCTACGAATGGCCACTCGACGAGCGCGGACGGTCGACCGCCCCCAAAGACATCGGGGAGCATCTGACCAAGGCTGTGCGCGCCGTCGTCAAGCAAAACCCGTCGCTCTCCGGCGTAATCGATGTCGTCGATTTCGCCGCCGAGCGCAACGGTGAACGTGACATCAACCCGGCAAAGTTGCGTGGCGTGGTGGAGACCTTCTCAGATCCCCGCTACCGGTTGGGGCTGGCCGATGTACAGCCGGACTTCCTTGGACGCGCCTACGAATACCTGCTGCGCAAGTTCGCCGAGGGATCGGGCCAGAGCGCGGGCGAATTCTTCACGCCAACCGAGGTGGGCTTCCTGATGGCCCACATCATGCGGCCGAAGCCGGGCGAAACCTGCCATGATTACGCCTGCGGCTCAGCGGGGTTGCTCATCAAGCTGCAGCTCGTCGCTCGCGAGCAAGATCCGACCAGCAAGGTGCCTCTCAAGCTCTCCGGCCAGGAGCTCCAGGCCGAGAGCTACGCCGTCGCACAGATGAACGCAATCATCCACGACATGGAGGTCGAACTCGCGCGCGGCGATACGATGATCAACCCCAAGTTCCGGAATGCCGACGGCACGATCCGTCGGCGCAACATCATTGTCGCCAATCCGATGTGGAACCAGCCGTTCGCGTCGGATCTGTTCGCCAATGACCCGTTTGATCGCTTTCGCACCGCCGGCGGCATCACCAGCGGCAAGGGTGACTGGGCTTGGCTCCAGCACACGCTTGCGTGCATGGATGACGACGGTCGCGCTGCTGTCGTGCTCGACACCGGTGCGGTCACACGCGGCTCGGGATCGAAGAACGAGGACAAGGAGCGCAATATCCGCAAGTGGTTCGTCGACCATGACCTAATCGACGGAGTGATCCTGCTACCCGAGAACCTCTTTTACAACACCACGGCCGCCGGCGTGATCGTGGTGCTGCGTAAGAACAAGTCCGCCGACCGACGAGACAAGATCGTCTTGCTTAACGCCAGCCGACATTTCCGAAAGGGCAGACCGAAGAACTACCTCCCCGAGGAAGTCCTTCGGCCTCTGGCGGCTGCCTACCTCAAGGGGGAGCCTGTAGAGGGCGAGCTTGCAGTCATCACCAGGCAACGGGCTGAAGAGGCTGACTACAACCTGAGTCCGAGCCGTTGGGTGGAACAGAACGAGGACGCCGAGCATCGCGATTTGCCGCAGCTCATCGCCGAACTGGCAAAGCTAGATGCACAGGCATCCGAAGTGAACAAGGCGCTATATCAACTGCTTTCCGGAGTGGGCAAATGAACGATCTACCGGAAAGTTGGACGATTGAACCTTTCAGCCAGGTGGCGCAATACACGACCGGCCGCACGCCTGCGCGCGCAAATAATACGTTCTGGGCGAAGGGCGCCAATCAAGTGCCCTGGGTTGCAATTTCCGACATGGAGGAATACGGCACCATCATCGAAACGGCAGAAGCCATCTCAGATGTGGCCTTCCAGCAAGTTTTCCGCGAGCGCATTGTTCCTGCGGGCACGCTCTTGATGAGTTTCAAGCTCACCATCGGCCGCGTCGCGACGCTGGGCGTTCCAGCCTGCCACAACGAGGCCATCATCTCTATCTATCCGAGGAAAGGGGTCGATCAGAGATACTTGGGCTATTTTCTGTCGCAAGTCGATTACACCGATCATCAAGACAGGCAAATCAAGGGTAATACGCTCAATCAATCCAAGATCGACCAGATCCAGGTCATGCTTCCGCCACCCTCGGCGCAGGCCAGTATTGCCGACGTTCTCGACAAATGCCGACTTGGAATCAATACCGAACGCGCGGCTGAGGCGACGGCACAGGACCTCAAACGCGCCACTTTGCGCCAGCTTTTCACACACGGCTTGCGACGTGAAGCGCAGAAGGAAACCGAGATTGGGCTGGTGCCAGAGAGTTGGCGTGTCGTGCCGCTCGGATCTCTCGGCAAAATCGGAAACGGGTCGACACCCAAAAAAACTGTCTCAGCTTACTGGAATGGCGGAACATTTCCATGGCTTACCAGTGCAAAGGTCTATGACCGTGAAATCGAGACCGCAGACCAGTTCGTGACGGACATTGCACTCGCAGAATGCCATTTGCCCCGTGTCCGACCTGGAGCGGTGCTCATGGCAATCACTGGACAAGGCAAGACACTGGGGCACTGCGCAGTGCTTAAGCTCGAGGCGAGCATCAACCAACATGTTGCCTATCTGCAAACCGATACGGAGCGAGCCGACCCCAGTTTCGTGCGAGGCTATCTCGAAACGCAATACGAATATCTCCGACAAGTGGCGTCTGGTGGTGGAAGCACGAAGGGAGCATTGACTTGTGCCTTCTTGAGGGACCTACCGGTTCCCCTGCCGCCCACACTCGATGAGCAGCGCGAAATCGTTACGATTCTCGATACCCTCGACCGAAAAATTTCCCTGCATAGGCAAAAGCGCTCAGTGCTGGAAGAGTTGTTCCAATCCTTGTTGCACAAGTTGATGACCGGGAAGATTTCAGCAGCGGATCTGGATCTATCCGCGTTGTCCTCAGCATCAACGCAACGCGAGGAGACCGCAGCATGAGCACTCTCAAGATCAGCGAAGCGGGCACCGTTCAATTCCCGATGGTAAAGCACGCCGTCGAAATCGGGTGGACACCGATCACGCCGGAGGATGCTCGCATTAAACGTGGCGGCGAGGCCGGAGCGTTTTTCCGCGACGTGCTTGAGGCCAAGATCACCGCTTTCAACCCTTGGCTTACCGCCGACGCTGTACGCTCGGTTGTCGAAACGCTGGACGCGCTGCCGGCCACTATTGAGGGCAATCGCGAAATTCTGGCGTGGTTGCGCGGCGAACGGCAGTGGTACGACGAAGCCGAAAAGCGCCATCATGCCGTAACGCTGATCGATTTCGAACACATTGAGGACAACGTCTTCCATGTGACGTGGGAGTGGAAGATCAAGCCGCCTGCTCGGAAGGGCAACCGGGCCGACGTGATGTTTCTGGTCAACGGCTTCCCGGTCGTTATTGTCGAGCACAAGAACCCGAAAGACGGCAACGGTATCGAGCGTGCGATTAAGCAGCTGCGCCGATACGAATTGGAGACACCGGAGCTGCTCGCCGCGCCGCAACTCTTCAACGTCACGCACCTGCTGGACTACTGGTACGGTGTAACCTGGAACGCGAACCGGCGCGACATGGCGCGCTGGAAGCAGGCGCCCGAGGAGACTTATCGGTTCGCGGTTCAGGCCTTCTTTGAGCACCACGACTTCCTGCGCACTCTGCAGCACTGGATTTTGTTCTATGTGCAGGACGGCGAGACCCGCAAGTCGGTGCTGCGCCAACACCAGCGCCGCGCCATCAACGCCATCCTCGACCGCTGCGCCGATCCAGGTAAGACGCGTGGGCTGGTTTGGCACACCCAGGGCTCGGGCAAGACGTTCACGCTGTTGACCGCAGCGCGCCTGATCCTGGAAAACAAGCCGCATTTCGCCAACGCAACGGTCATCCTTGTCGTAGACCGCACCGAGCTGGAAGGCCAGCTCAAGGGCTGGGTGGAGCGCTTGCTCGGCGAGATGCAGCAAGAGGACATCGCCGTCACCCGCGCGAGGAATAAGGCCGAGCTACAGTCCCTGCTGGACGCCGATTTTCGGGGTCTCATCATCTCGATGATCCACAAGTTCGAGGCCATCCGCAAAGACAGTTGCCTGCGCGACAATGTCTACGTTTTTATCGATGAGGCCCACCGTTCGGTAGCCAAGGATCTCGGTACCTACCTGATGGCCGCGGTGCCCAAGGCCACTATCATCGGTTTCACTGGCACCCCCATCGCACACACATCACTGGGTGAGGGCACGTTCAAGATCTTCGGCGCGCAAGACGAGCAGGGGTACCTGGACAAGTACTCGATTGCCGAGAGCATCGCCGACGAGACCACGTTGCCCATCAAGCACGTGATGGCACCCAGCGAAATGACCGTGCCAGCCGAGCGGCTGGACAAGGAGTTCTTCGCGCTGGCCGGGAGCGAAGGAGTCACCGACGTTGAAGAGCTCAACAAGGTACTCGAACGCGCGGTAGGCCTACGCACTTTCCTTACGGCCGACGACCGCATCGAGAAGATTGCGGCCTTCGTGGCCGAGCACTTCAATGAAAACGTGCTGCCGTTGGGCTACAAAGCCTTCGTGGTGGCAGTGAACCGCGAAGCCTGCGCCAAGTACAAGAAGGCACTGGACAAGCTACTCCCGCCCGAGTGGACTGTACCGGTCTACACGCAGAACGCGGCGGATGCAGTGGATCGTCCATTGGTCGCCGAACTGCAACTCTCCGACGATCAAGAGGAGCAGGCGCGCCTATTGTTCAAGAAACCTGCCGAAAACCCCAAAATTCTGATCGTCACGGACAAGCTGCTCACCGGCTATGATGCGCCACCTCTGTACTGTCTGTACCTCGACAAGCCGATGCGCGACCACGTGCTACTGCAATCCATCGCGCGTGTGAACCGCCCATACGTTGACGCTAATGGCGTGCAAAAGCGCGTCGGGCTCGTGGTGGATTTCGTGGGTGTGCTTCGCGAGCTCAAAAAGGCGCTGCAGTTCGACTCGTCAGACGTCAGTGGCGTGATCGAGGACTTGGACGTGCTACTCCAGGACTTCCTGAAGAAGATCGCGCAGGCCGAGAAAGATTACCTGCAGGTCTCCAGCGTTGACTCCCCGGACGAGCGCCTGGAAAAGCTTGTGTTCGGCCGCTTCCTCGCGCCGGAGGCTCGCAAAGCATTCTTCGAGGCCTACAAGGAAATTGAGGCGTTGTGGGAAATCCTCTCGCCCTCGCCGGAGCTGCGCGATCACATTGGTACGTACAAACAGCTCAGCCAGCTCTATGCGGCCGTGCGCAACGCATATGCCGAAAAGGTCGGGTTTGTGGCGGATCTCGCCTACAAGACACGTCGGCTGATCGAGGAGAGCGCGGAACAGCAGGGGCTCGGGCGGCTAACCAAGAGCGTGACCTTCGACGTACAGACCCTGCGGGCGCTGCGCAAGGAAGATGGCTCAGACGAGGGCAAAGTCTTCAACCTGGTGCGGGGCCTGCAACAGGAGATGGACGAAAACCATGCAGCCGCACCCGTATTACAGCCGTTGAAGGATCGCGCCGAGCGTATCCTTAAGGACTTGGAGGATCGCAAGACCACTGGGTTGGCCGCAATGGACCAGCTCGCAGCGTTGGCCGCCGAGAAAGAGACCGCGATGAAGGCTGCGCGGGACAGTGGACTTTCTGCGCGGGCATTTGCTGTGTACTGGATATTGCGCGAGGACGCAGCAGTTAAGACGTCGTCTGTCGATGCGATGACGCTTGCAAAGGACGCGGAAGCACTCCTGTCGCGTTTTCCGAATGCCGCCGTGAATCCGGATGAACAACGTCGCCTTCGGGCTGCCATGTACAAGCCGGTGCTGGCGCTTGGGCAGGACGAACGCGCTCGTGTCGTCGATCTCATTGTTCGGCTGTTGCTCGCGGAGGTCGAGGAGTGAAGTCATCCCTGTACCCTGTGCAAGAGCTGCGACGGCGCGCATTGGCATGGGCGGTCAAGCTGCGCGTGAACCCGCGCGTCGTTCGTGTTCAGGAAATGCGTAGAAAATGGGGCTCCTGCTCTTCGTCCGGGACGATCACTTTGGCTTTCGATCTACTCGATCAGGATGAGCGATTCCAGGACTACGTCATCGTCCATGAACTGCTTCATCTGCGTTTCGGGAGTCACGGGCGAGTGTTCAAAGCGCTGATGAGTGCACATATACCCGGATGGCGACACTTGGAAGATACGAGGCAATACCGACCTGATATCGCTGCGCAAAAATGATGCTTTTCGGCTAAGGCGGCTACCTCGGCCCCTCCCCACTGAGTTCGCCGGAGCACACGGATGCCCGTAGATTTTGATGGCGCTTCGGACCGCCGCGCTGTCGTCGATGCGCGAGCTTCGGCGCCCGCTACCAAGCCGCCTTTGCCGTTCGAGTAATTTACCAATTCGCCGCAGACATCATTCATCAACGAACGGTGAAGCAATGCACGAAGCACCATGAACACACCTAACGCGACTGGAAAGCGATAGAAAAATATCATCACGCTTCAGTCACACATTCGCGTGCGAAGGGTACCGAATTGCGTCCGTGAATTCGCTCGAAGATGGCACAGCCTGGCGCACATCACAATTAACAAAAAACAAGCTCTGTCGTCAGAATATTGTTGGACACATTCATATTTGGAAGAAAAACAAATATTTAATTTGTCTCGACAAAGGCGAACA